>CAYGTG010000162.1:0-11092 GCA_964352485.1 uncultured Nannocystaceae bacterium
GTCCCAAGCTTCCTTGCCGGAACCCTCCTCGCCGAGACGTCGGTGTTCATTCTTCCACTGCTTCTCGCCGGGCTCGGTGTCGCAGCCTGGTTCGGTGAGCCGCGGGGCTGGACGGGGTGGATCTCGCTGGGCCTCGCCGGACTCGCCACGGTGCTGCTGGCCGGGCAGCTGGTCTCCTCGGTCCGAACCACCGCCACGCTGCATCGCGACGTGCCCGAGTTTTCTCGCGACCGCCGACTGCCCTGGGCCCGAATCCTGTGGCCCTTTCCGTACCGGTTCTCTCAAGAGAGGGTCACGCGCGGGGTCGAGTTCGCTCGCGTGGCCGGCCAGCGGCTGCGACTCGACGTCTACCACCCACCGGGGACGTTCCCAGGGCCCCGTCCGGCGATCGTCCATGTCCACGGCGGCGGCTGGGTCGTCGGCAGCCGATCCGAGCAAGGCATCCCTGTGATGGCGCTGCTTTCGGACCGGGGCTACGTGTGCTTCAACGTCAGCTACCGACTGTCTCCTGGGGCCACATGGCCCGACCACCTCACCGATGTGAAGCGCGCGATCGCGTGGATCCGGGAACACGCGCAGGACTATGGCGTGGACCCGTCGTTCATCGCCATCATCGGTGGCTCGGCCGGCGGACACATCACGGCCATGGTTGGACTCACCCAGGGCGATACGAGCCTGCAGCCCGGCTTCGAAGACGCCGACTGCTCGGTGCAAGCCACCGTTCCGATGTATGCGGTCTTCGATCTGACCAACGTCAAGAAGCGTCACGCTCCCGGATTCCGTTCGATGCTGATCGAGCCGCTCGTTCTCAAGGCGTTCTTCGAGGACGAACCCGAGCGATTCGAGGACGCATCACCCATCCATCGCGTGCACAGCGACGCGCCGCCGTTCTTCGTCGTGCACGGCAGTCGCGACTCGATGGTTCCGCTCGAGGACGCGAAGGACTTCGTGACCGACCTCCGCGCCGTCAGCCACAACCCGGTCCGCTTCACCATCGTGCCTGGCGCGCACCACAGCTTCGACCTCCTGGTGTCGCTGCGGTCCCTGCCGGTGATCGAGGCCATCGGCGACTGGCTCGACCACCAGGTCGAGCTCAACCGCCGCGAGGATCACAGCAGCGCCGCGTGCGACGCCCCCTGATCTCGTGCAGATGCCCGCTCTCACTCAGTTCGCAGTATCCACCGTCAGGGCTGCGGGGATGTCCTCGCCGTCGAGCGCTTCGACAAAGGCGGTGAGGTCCGCTTTCTCGTCGTCGGTGAGCTTCAGCGGCACGATCGACGGGTCTCTTTCACCCGCCAGGTCTTCGTTCGCGACGCCGCTGCCTCCATCGTCGTAGAAGTCGATGAGGTCAGCCAGGGTGGCGACCGTTCCGTTGTGCATGAACGGAGCGCTTCGGGCAGCATCGCGAACCGTGGGCACGCGGAATCGGCCCTGCAAGTCATCGGTCTGGGGCTCCACGTCGTCGAGGAAGGCCTGGCCTGCCACCGCATCGTCGCTGTAGGCACCGGCACCATTGAACGGATCGCCGGCGATGGCCGCGATGATGTTGAACCGGCCGAGGTCTCCGTCGGCGGGCTCCAGCCCGAGGTTTCGATACGACTGATCGGTGAACAGTGGACCCGAGTGGCACCCTACGCAGCCAGCCTTGCCAGCGAACAATTCGAATCCGCGCTGCGCGGCCTCTGAGAGTGCGGTGTCGTCCCCCGCCACGAACTGGTCGAAGGCCGAGTCTCCAGACACCAGCAGGCGTTGATAGGCCTCGAGCGCCTTGCCGACGTTGGCGAGGATCCGGTTGACGGCTTCCTGGTCTGCGGCCTCCATGTCGTCCCATGCCGCGTCACCCGGGCGGCCCTGCGCCGGGAAGCGATCCATGTCGCTGAGGTCGGGGAGAAGGTCGTCGGTGAACACCGCGTCGTACTCCGCTTGGTACTGCTCGTAAACCACGTGGGCGACGCGGAGCCGAGAGCTGTTGAAGATCGCTCCCGCTTCGAACACCGCCCTGGGCAGCGCCCACAGCACGTCGAAACGACCACGCCAGGTGTATCCAGCCTGGTTGAACAGAGCGGTGTTCACCGATCCGGGAGCATGACGGGGGTGCAGACCCGCGCCCACGCCCCGGGGATCGACCGACGCGAACGTCTCGGTGTCATGGCACACGCGGCACGAAACGAGCCCAGAGGTCCCGGCAGTGCCCAACGCGTTGTCTTCGAGCAGCGGGCCGGCCCAATCGGTTTCGAAGTAGAACTTCTGCCCCAGCGTCGCCGCGGCGGCATCGTCGGCGTAGGCATTGGTCGGTGAAGCCGGAGTCTCCGGCAACGGCGACATCGCGCACGCCAGCGCGCTGTCTTCGGCATCCCAAATACCCAGCAGCGGGGTCTCGTCGTCGCAGCCAGCGGCGGAACCTCCGGTGGACGTATCTCCGGTCGGGCCGTCCCCGGTCGAGGATGAGCTGCTGGTGGAGCCGTCGTCGGTGGTCGAGCTCGAGCCCGAGCCCGATGTCGTCGACAGGTCGGTCGTGGTCCCGGGATCCGTCGTGGGCCCCATGGTGGTCTCGGTCGTTGACGAGGAACTCGCGTCCGAGGACTCCTGACCTTCCGAGTCATCGCCGCAGGCTGCGACGAGACATATAGACAAGACGACGGCGTATTTCGGAGGCATACCCGTTGAGTGGACAGACTCCGCGGATTGATTCCTCCTATCTGAAAAAAACTTTGGCGCGGTCTCCAGCCGGATTTCGACTGCCCGGCCGGTCCATGTAGAGCACGCCTCTGCGGTTGCTCAAGGCTTGGTACGGGAGCATGGTGTTGGCGATGGCGACCCCGTCAAGCGACAGCGATCGCCGCGGTCCCGACGTGCTGGGCGGAGTCCGCGAGCAGTTGCTGCCCGGACTTCAGGTCAACCGGTTGCGAAGCAAGGTCAACAACCTCGTATTTGGGAAGCCCAAGGAAGCCGTCTACGTCGGGAAGTACGTCGTCTTCGACCCGATCGGAAGCGGCGGGATGGGAACGGTCTATGCCGGATACGACGCGAAGCTCGACCGCAAAGTCGCGGTCAAGGTCATCCGGGGAGAGAGGACCTGGACCAAGAGAGTCGAACGCGAGGCGCAGGCGCTGGCCGCCGTCGACCACCCGAACGTCGTACAGATCTATGACACCGGCGACCAAGACGGAGAGGTGTACTTGGCGATGGAGTTCGTCGACGGCCCCACGATGGCCCAGTGGGTCGAACAACAAGCGCCACCGTGGCGAGACATCCTCGAGATGTACAAGCAAGCCGGCCGTGGCTTGGCGGCCGCACACGCGGCAGGACTCATCCACCGCGACTTCAAGCCGCAGAACGTGCTCGTCGGAGCGGACCAGCGAGTTCGTGTTTTGGACTTTGGGCTTGCGCGCGGCCGGCATGACACCGACGCAGAGGAGCCCTACGCACCGCCGAGTCCAAGCGCGTCGGCTTCCCTGACCCTCCCGATTACTCGTTCGGGCGCGATCATGGGGACCCGGGCGTACATGTCCCCCGAGCAACATCTGGGCGAAAAAGTGGACCACCGCGCAGATCAGTTCAGCTTCTGCGTCGCGTTGTACGAGGCCCTCTACGGGTCTCGGCCCTTTCCCGGGGACACCGAAGAGACTCTGGTCCACGCGGTGCTCGCCGGCCGCGTCCAGACGCCTGGGAACGACCGGCGGGTTCCGGGCTGGGTCCGGCGCGTTGTGCTCAAGGGGCTGCAGGTCGAGCGCGCAGACCGGCATGCGTCGATGGACGCCCTGCTCGAGGAGCTGGAGCGAGATCCGCGGATCACCGTTCGTCGCGTCGCCATGGTTGTGGCCGCGATCGCGGCGCTGTTGGTCGCGGGCCTCCTTTGGCAGCTGCGCGAGGAGAGGTTTGCGACCGAGCAAGCCCAGCTTCAGGTCGAGAAAGAAGCGGAGCGGGCTCAAAAGCTCGCAGAGCAGCGTGAGAAGGAAGAACTCGAGCTAGAGGCCCGCCGCCGCCGTGACGCTCTCACACTGTTGGAGGTGCGCTTCCAGATGGGCGGAGATCCGACTCATGCCCTGGCGAGCCTCAAGAACCTCTCCGATGACTTCGATGGATGGTCCACAGCAGCGCGGATCCTCGCTTCGGAGGCGGAGTACATCGGCGTCGCTTCCACAGTGTTGAGGCTGCCGGAAGACGAAGTGGCCCAAGCACTTTCGCCCGACGGCAAGCTGGTGGTCACGCGCAACCCCACCAGCAGCTCGGTGCAGCTCTTCAACATAGAAACCGGCAACATCCGCCCGCTTGGTCCGGCAGGAACGATGCCCGAGGTCGCGTTCTCAGCCGACGGGTCGCAGGTGGCGGCACTGCGAGTGCCGGAAGGGCTTCGCGTCTGGGACCTCTCGAGCATGACCAACCGCAAGCTCGGTCCTGCCGATGATGGACACTTCACGCTCCAGTTCGACACGACGGGTGCGGTTCTCGCGTATGGCCGACATCCCGAGGTGCATCGGTGGGGGACCTCGGGCCCGCAGATTCTCGCACAGCACGAGGGGCGCGTGATGAGCCTGGCTGTTCATCCCGATGGGACCTTCGCCGCGTCGGTCGATGCAGCCGGGCACTCTCGCCTGTGGGACCTGAGCACCTTGCAATGGCAGACCCTCGAAGGGAGCGGGCCGGTCGCGTTCTCTGCTCAGGGGCACTTGGCGATCGTCGACCAGGACGCAAACATCCAGCTGTCGACTCCGAGTGATCCCAAGGACCCGGCAACAACCCTCGTCGGGCCCGGCAGCGCTGTGGACGTGCTGGTGTTCTCCCCGGGAAGCGGCCGACTCGCTGCTGGGCTCGCCGATGGCCACATTGCGTGGTGGGACTTGTCCTCCGGTGACCGGCGAGACTTGTTGGCGGCACAAGACGGAGTCGAATCGCTCCGCTTCGCTCAGGATGGGCTCCTGGGCGCCACGAGCCTCTCAAACCTCGTCCTGTACGAACTCAACGGCAGCCCACCCCAGGTTCTCCGTGGACACGGCGGAGTTGGCTTCTGGACCGTGCGCGACAATGCCGAGGTCGTGACGGTGGGCCGGGAAGGCAGCATTCGAATCTGGTCGCCGCGGACATCCGCCGCACGCCCTCTGCCTGGGCACCGGGGCGATGTCGCCTTCGCGGCCCCGGGGCCCGGCGGCGCATGGATCACTGCCGATGACGCTGGCGTGATTCAGCGCTGGGATCCCGACATGCGAGCGCCGGAGGTCCTGGCGAACAGCGACGCGGGAGTCTCTGCGCTGGCGAGTTCCCCGTCGGGCACGCTGGCGTGGGCGACCGGCGCGAACGAGGTTAGAATCCTCGGCAGGGGCGACGCCGAGTGGAAAGTGCTCTCCACATACCCCGGCGCGGTGGTCGTGCTGGAGTTCAGCGACGACCACAAGCTCGCCGTTGCCGGGCCGGAAGGCGGTCTTCAGCTTTGGGATCTTGCTGCGTGGAAGCCCACTGCGTCTTGGTCGCTGCAAGGCCTCACCGTCCACTCGGTCGGCTTCGACAATCGGGGTGAAGGACGGGCCATCGGATGGACCGAAGACGAGCAAACCTTCGTCGTCCGGCTGGGCCGCGGGGGCCGGGAGGTGCGAGACGAGCTCCCCTCTGCCGGGCTGCTCGATGCCGCATTCTCCCGGGACGGAAGCTTCATCGCCTTCTCCGGCGCGGACCGATCGGTATCCCTGTACGACACGCAGACACGAGACGTCGACAGGCTCGGCCAGCACGGCGGGCTCGTCAACGGGGTGACCATCTCTGCGGATGGGGCCACGATCGTGTCCGCCGGTGACGACGGAGAGGTCCGACTCTGGGACGTGCAAAGCGGTCACGGGCGCGCGGTCCCACTGTCGGATCGGCCCTTGTACGCCGTTGCGATGAGCGATTCCGGGGATCGTTTCTTGGTGCTGGGTGAGGGGGCGGACGGCTCGGTCGCGTTCGTCGGTCATGACGAACTCCCTCGGTCCGCCGACGAGCTGCGGGCATGGGTCGCGGCTGCGACCGACCTCGAGGTTGAGATCGAACCGATCAACTGGGTCGCGCAGCAGGTTGCGCCGAGGTGAAAACATCGGCTGCTGGGCGAGGGCCGCGCCGGCTGATAGAACGGGTCGGTGTCTGGTCTGGATGACAAGGAACTCTACCGACTTTGGGCGGAGGGCGACCGAAAGCAGGGAGAGGCCCTGATCGACCGTCACTTGCTGTACATCGGTCGTTTCTTCGCCAACAAGGTCGCAGATGCAGCCGATACAGAAGACCTCGTTGGCCAGACGTTCGAGATCGTCGCGAAGAACCTCGGCGCGTACCGGGGAGATTCGAGTTTCCGAACGTTCCTCTTCGGGATCGCGCGGAACGTGTTGCGGGACTACATCAAGAAGAAGCGTCGGCAACCGGGAGACGTTGACTTCGAAGTGACGCGCATCGCGGACATCGGTCCGTCTCCGAGCGTGATCGTAGCCGAACGGAAGGAGCAGACGTTGTTGCTTCAAGCCCTGCGCACGATCACACTCTCGTACCAGATCGTTCTCGAGCTCTCATTCTTCGAGAATATGACGCAGGCCGAAATCGCCGTACAACTCGGCATCGCTCCTGGGACCGTCGCCAGTCGAATCCGTCGCGGAAAACAGCAGCTGTACCAACAACTGGAGCTGCTCACGGGGTCCCGTGAGATCTTGGAGTCGACCAAGAGCAGCATTGAGGACTGGGCCGAATCGATCCGAGCGCTCCTCAACGAGGCTTGAGTCGGCAGTCCGATGGGATGCCTGCGGGGACGGTCATCCACTCTTCGTCGATGGCCCCGAGATCACCCTCGAGCGTTTCGAGGAAATCGACGAGGAGTGTCGCGTCGCCGTCGCTCAGCCCCAGCGGCCACCCCAGACGCATGTCGATATTGCCGTCGCCCAGCGGCGGGTTGTTGTAGTGCTGCACAACGTAGAAGAGGGTGTCGAACTCCGCCGTGTGCATGTACGGAGCGGTGCGGCTGACGTCGCGCAGGCCCGGTGTCCGGTAGGCACCTTCATCGGAGGGCGTCGGCTCGGCAAACTCGAGCTCGCGCTTGCTCGGGTCGTCGTTGTAGATGGACCCCCGGCCAAACTCGTGGGCGGTGCCCTGCTTGCCGCTTCTCTCCACGAGCGCGTCGCTGCGAGAGTGAGCGCCTGCGGCGAGACCGATGTCGTGGAACTCGTTGTCGGTGAACTGCGGGCCGTCGTGACACTTGACGCAGTTTCCCTCGTTGATGAAGAGACGCAGACCTTCTCGCTCGCTCTCGTTGAAGCCCTCGCCTTGGCCGTGAACGTAGGCGTCAAACTTTGACGGGCCGGACGTAATTTTGCGCATGTACGCCGCGATCGCCTTGCCGTAGTTGGCGTAGATGCGATTGATGGCGCCCTTTACTTCGTCCGCGGCGTCATCCTCGATCGCGTTGCACGGTGGAGGTTCGTCATCGGAGCAGGTCCAGTCGCTGTAGTCGTCGAACTCTCCCGCCCGGGCCCGCTCCATGAACGCCGACGCTCCGTCCTCGTCGCCGAAGACGTCGAGATAGGAGTCCGCGTAGGCGCTTGCGATGGTTTTCGCGATCGCCAGGCGATCGGTATTGAGGAACCCGTTCTCCGTGGGCGCGATTGGCATCGACCACAGCGAGTCAAACTTGCCGATCGCGGTGTGATAGTCGTACTGCGCGATGTTGAGGACGGAGGTGACGTCCTTGTCCATCCGTCGCAGTCCTGCATCCGAGAATGCGTACTCGGGCGCGTGACAGGTCGCGCAGCTTCGTTCCTCCTCTTCGACATCGCCGAGGCGACAGTCGAAGAACAAGTGATGCCCGAGTCTCGCCGCGTCGACATCGTCGGCCCACGCGTTCGAGGGGTCTGTCGGTGGCCCGAAGTCCTCGAGACTTTCCGGGCTCAGAGTCTCGATCGTCGCCCATTCGGCTTTGGTGAAGCTGGGGTCGGCGTCGCTGGGTTCTTGCTCTTCGCCAAATTCATCGCTGCAAGCGCCCAACCCGAGGAGGAGCAACGCCGCAGCAGGCACGGCGAGCCTCCACAGCCAGCTAGCATGATGAGGGTAAACCCGGCTAGGGATAGTCATGGACCCTTCCGTCCTTGTCTGGCTGACGGCGCGGGCGCTCCTCGGTAACCTCGATGGTCAACTCGGCGGCGTTGCCGGCCGTGACGCTGACCACCCCGGTGACTTCATCACCATCGGCGAGCCACGCCACGTACCGATGAGTCCCGACGGGCACGTTGCGAAGTTCGAACATGCCGGACTTCGTCGTCATCGAATAGTGCCGCGTCTCAACGATCAGAACGCTCGCCCGCATTTCGTGATGGAGGTTGCAGTACACCTCGACGACCCCGGGGCGCTTCATTTGCACCACCTTCGTCGTCCCGCTCTTGTATTGACCGAGATCGAAGGTCGCGGCCTCTGAGCGCGAGTAGACGTTGTGGAACGTCTTGTCGTCGTTGGGGAAGCTGACCCTTGTCCCCACCGGCGCGACCGCGACCTGAGGAACGAAGCGCTTATCGACCTGACGGATCTCGATCACTTTCGAACGCCCGCGGGGCTTGGCTCCGGGGACCCCCTCCAGATAGACAACGACGCCGGAGTGGTCCTTCTTTGGCGCGAGTTTGCGAAAGCGGCGGCGGCTCACGATCACCTTGCCGGACACCGTGCCGGTCGCGGCGCTGGCCAGTGCTTCGCGCGAGCGACCGAGCAGGCCAGCCGCCCCGGCAAGGGCACTCAGCGCGACGTTGGACGTAAACGTTCGGCGTTTCATGGTCTTAGAACCTCGCGATCAATGAACTTGTGAACACGTCGTTGGGGAACGTCGGGATCCTACCGAGTTCGACGTTGAATGTGTACTCGCTCTTGATGATGACGTGCTCCCCAACCTCGAACCGAAGCCCTGGGCTGAAGCGGACAAGCTCAGACTCGTAGACGAACGTGCCCGCCCGGCGATGCAACGCATCCCGCCAGTCGGCCCGAAACACCGGCATGATCCAGTTCGTGATACGATAGCCGAGTAGTCCGTAGGCGGAAAAGACACTGAGGCATTGAGCGGTGGCGCAGGGCTCGTTGGGGTTTTCGGTGACCCCATCGATCCGTCCCCGGATGAACTCGCCGCGAAGCTCGAAGCCGCGGATGTCGAGATGAACATCGAACCCGTACTGCCACTGAAGGACGTCGTTTCGTGGCTGTAGGTCTTCGGCCCCGACCATCCCAGACCCTCCAACCTCCAGTTTGGCACCCACCGGAAACGCGTACGCGACCCGGCCGGTCGCCGTCTTGAACACGTTGGTCTCGCGCTCACTCGTGGTCCCGAACGCCTCCTGGTGGGTGTTCCCGTTCGTGAGTGCGAGGTTGAGACTCAGCGCACGAGATGCCAGAAGCTTCATCCGAGAGCTGACCCCCACCGGCCGGCCACACGTGTAGCGGCACATGAGCGAGGGCGTGACGGTCAGGCGGTCGGGCGCTTCTTGGTCGCTGTACTCGTGGCCAAAGACACTGTCGATCTTTCCGGCGAACAGGTCCCAATCAAAAGCCCGGACGGGCGTGTGCCACTGAAGGTTGGCCAGCTTGATGTCGACGTAGTCCCCCACCACGGTCGCACCGGCTTCGGAAACGGTTCGTCCGCGGGGCAGGAAGTCGATCAAACCGACGACCCTGAGGTTCTCTCCGAGCCCGACCGAAGGGGCGAGGTTGAGCGTGTTGACGATGAACGTCGGGTTGTTGCCCGACTGTATCGGGTCGTAGTCGACCGCACGCGAACGGCCGGTGTCGGCAACATCGCCCCGCGCGTTGATCATGGTCGACAGCGGGTCGCCCATGTACACCCACTGACCGCCGGTGTGCTCGTGCTCAGGGAAGCGCGTGTTCCGATCATCGGTCCGCGTTCCACTGCCGTCGCCACCGACCATGAAGAAGCCCATGTCGAGATAACCCTCGAGTCGGCCCGAGAGAAACTTGAGGCGCTTGTGTTCGAGGGCTGACCGCTCCCGTTCGTGCTCGAGCTCCGCGACCCGGCGTTCGAGCTCCGCGTTCTTCGAGGCGAGGTCCTCGGCCGCCTGCGTGGATTCGACATCGTCGGCACTTCGGGCCTCCTCCCTCTCGTTCACGCTGGATTCGAGGGCTTCGAGCTTCTGCCCGAGAAGACGGTTGTCCCGCTCGAGACTTTCGAGACGCTCGTCCGGCGCGGCCTCAGCGACGGAATTATTCGCCGCTTCGTCCGCCGCGGGAGCGACGTTGAAGGCGACAGCGGCTGCGACGAGCACACAAAGCATCGGCTGGGTCCGCCGCCCCACGCGGGGAGGCGCTCAGGACCATAGTGGACGCGCGGCTCAATTCGATTCCGGAAATCTACAGAAGCTCTGAGATGTTTGAGCCCTATCCAGGAAACCCCGACCATAAAGGCCGGCTCGGCGGGCGTCTGCAGATCGGCACAACGAAGCGCTGCAGCGTGGTCACGGCCCAAACACTCCGCCGTAGCAACCGAACGGTTCATCATCGCAACGCTGGCGTCACCAGCAGCGACGCGACCTCACCGGTCCCCAGGGACGCAGACTCCACGCGTGCGACATCGAACAAGCCATCGCGGTCCGAGTCCTTCTGGACCGTACGGGTGACCCGGCCGGTCCGAACATCGTAGTCCTCCGTCACGCGGGACAACACCTCGCGGCAGGTCTCCATGTCGGTTTGGCGGTACTGAAGCTGCCCGGTTTCGTCGAAGAACTCGCGCTGAATCTCGAGCAGGTCGCAGGGGGCCTCGGGACGCTCGAAGACGCGCTCGGTGACAATCGTTCGCTGGGTGCCATCGTCCCAGTCTCGGCTGCTGACGTACGTCGTGACGCCATCCTCGGTGGGCACCTCGCTGATATTGGCGAAGTGTGTGCACCCCGGGGCGCAGGTAGCAGCCAGAACAAGAAGAGCGGTGCGGATGGTCGAAGGCAAGCAGAGCATGGTTGGCGTCTCCTCCCCGATAGTGGCCAACCGTCGATTTATGATTCCACCTGACGAAAGAAACTCGGCCTGCGAGGTCGCGAGCTAGGGGCCCTCCCCAATTCGGTGGAATGGTCAGAGGGGTGTCAGCAGAGTCCAGGCCAAG
>CAYGTG010000163.1:0-9047 GCA_964352485.1 uncultured Nannocystaceae bacterium
GGACTCTGCTGACACCCCTCTGACCATTCCACCGAATTGGGGACGGCCCCTAGTCGGGAAAGCTTCGGCCGACGGGCCAGTGCACATCTCACGAACTCGGCGCGGCAGGGTTGCTATGGTGCGATCGACCGTGGTTCCCAACGGCTCTGCGACCGCCCAACCTGCCCGCGTGGCCATGACGCAGGCGGAGAAGGACGAACTCCCAGCCCCCGGTCTGACGATCCGTCGAGGTACCGAGGTGGCGCGCTACCTCGTCCTCGACGCGCTCGGGAGCGGCGGGATGGGAAGGGTGTTCTCCGCCCACGACCCGGAGCTCGATCGGCGCGTCGCCATCAAAGTCCTGTTCCAAGGCCGGGCTGCCCACAGCTCCAGCGGAGCGAACGAGCTGCTCCGCGAGGGCCGAGCCCTGGCATCGCTACGCCACCCCAACATCGTCTCGGTCTACGACATCGGCTGGCACGAAGGCGAGCTCTTCATCGCGATGGAGTACATCGAGGGCAAGACGTTCGGCACCTGGCAGCGCGACAGCGAACCGGGCAAGCACGAGCTCATGCACCACTACCTCGAAGCGGGCGCAGCGCTGGCGGCGGCCCACGACGCCGGGATCGTTCACGGCGACTTCAAGCCCGCCAACGTGATGGTGGAAACCTCTGGCCGGACCGTCGTCCTCGACTTTGGACTCGCCCGAGCGCGCGTCGAGCCGGAGCCGCTTCGGGGCAGCGACCCAGACGACATCGCGCACGGGGTCGGAACGCCCGCGTACATGGCCCCCGAACAGCACTGCGGCCAGCGGGCAAGTCAGGCCTCGGACCAGTTCGCCTTCTGCGTCGCGCTGTATGAGGCCTTCGTCGGCAAGCGACCCTTTCCACAGCGGGGCCTCATCAAGCTGACCCAAGCCGTGCTGGACGGTGCGTACGAACCTCCGGGAAACAAGATGCCAGGCTGGGTATGGCGCGCCGTGGAGCGAGGTCTTCAGCTCGCTCCAAAGGACCGGCACACCGACATGCACGCCCTGCTTCGGGCGCTCAATCCCCGGCGGCGGCGACGTCGGTTGTTCGCAGTTTCCGGCGCGGGGATCGGGGTCCTCGCGACCACTGGAGTCGTCTCGATGCTTGGCGATTCGGGCCCGTGTGAAGACGCGAGCGTGCAGCTTGCTGACGTATGGGATCCGCAGATCCGCGCGGCGATGGACGAGCAGCATACCGGCGCCGCATCTTGGCCGGCCGTGCGTGACCAACTCGATGCGTTCGAACAGCGCTGGAGCACCGCATGGAAGGAGTCCTGCGAGGCCACGCTCATCCACGAGACCCAGTCCGAAGCCCTGCTGGATCAACGAATGGCCTGTCTGCACGGGGACCGGGTGGTGATGGAGGCTTTCGTACGACAGCTCGAACGCGGCGGTCGCGACGTGTTGCAACGCGCGGCGGCGCTTCCTGCCTTCAGCCGGGACAGCAATCGCTGCCGAACCCAGGCCATCGTGCGCCAGCTTCCGCCTCCTGCGCCGGGCCCGGAGCGCGAGCGGTACGACGAACTCCTCGAGGTGGCAGCCCGGCAGTACGCTGCCGCGACCTTGGCCAACGAAGCCCAAGCCGCGCTCGAGGTGCTCGAAGGCGTCGAACTCGATCCGTCTACGCATCCGGCCGTGACCCATGCCATCGAGCATTCGCGCGCCGAAGCCCTTCGCCAGCTGGACCGGACATCCGACGCCCGAGACGCCTGGATCCGCGCGGCCCGTGCTGCCGACCGGGCTGGAGATGACGCTGCGTTCGTACAGGTCGCGTCGATCTTGGGGTTTGTCGAGGCCACAGACCTCGACCGGATCGCCGTGAGCGAAGTGTGGATCGACCGCGCCAACAGCCGCGCAGCGTCCCTCGATCTCTCCCACCACGAGCGCTTCAACCTGTCTCTGCGCGATGCCGTCGTCCTGCGCCATCGGGGCGAGTTGAAGCGGGCCGCCGAGCAGCTCCAGGAGCTGCTGAAGTCCGAGGGCCCCTTCCTCGGTCCGGGGCAGACGGGAACCCTGCACAACAACCTCGGCGACCTCTACTCCTTGCTTCGCGACCACGAGCGAGCACAAGCGGAGTTCCGGCTCGCGATAGAGCAGCGCTCCGAGGCGTTGGGCGACGACCACCGGGAGGTGGGGCACTCCCGCTTCATGCTCGGACGCATGCTGATCGAACTTGGACAGCTCGATCTGGCGCAGGAGCAGCTCGAATCCGCGGCAGCGATCTTCGCCAGTGTCGAGGGCGGAGCCCCGGAGCGCGTGATGGAGGAGGAGTCACGTGCCATCCTCGAAGCCATGCGTGGCGATCCGCGAAAAGCGGAGCAGGAGATGGTCCAGGTTCTCGTCCTCGCCCGCGAAGTCCTCGCCCCCCAAGACCGCCGCCTCGCGACGCTGCTCGTCAACCACGGCCGCATGCTGATGATGCTTGGCAAGCTCGACGAAGCTGCCGCGGAGGTCCGTCGTGGCATCGAACTCGAGGAGAACGTGTTGAACTCCGAGCACCCCGACCTGGTCGACGGCCTGTCCTTGTTGGCGCAGCTCGAACTCGCCCGTGGCCACGCCGAGCTCGCCGAGTCTCTCGCCACTCGGTCCGCCAAGCTCGCCCCCGACGCTACGACCAAACTCGAGCTGCAGATCGCGGCGCTGATGTGCCAGGCCCACGCGGCCTGCGACCCGGCGTCGGCGCAAGCCCAAGCCGACGCGTTGATCAACAGTGCCGACGGGGTCTCCAGCGAAACCCTCACAGGACTGCGGGACTCGCTCGAAGACTGGGGCCAGGCGGTCGCCGAGTTCCCACCGTGCACCCCGAAAGTCGATTGAGCCATGTCTGCGGCCGAACGTTTCGCCCGCCTCGATGCCGCTCTGGACGAGTTGCTCGACCTCCCGCCAGACGAGCGCGTGGACCGAGCCTCCGTGCTCTTCGCCGACGAGCCAGGGCTGCTGGCCTCCGCGATGGCGCTGCTGCGTGCTGCCGAGGATGACGGACCACTCGATGCGCCCGGCCTGCTGCCGCACATTCCCGAGCCTCTCGATCCCTGGCTTGGCATCGAGCTGGGCCCCTACCGCATCGAAGAGGTAATCGGCGAGGGCGGCATGGGCAGGGTGTATCGCGGTCGCCGCATCGATGGGGCTTTCGAGGCCGAGGTCGCGATCAAACGCATCCGGGCGGAGGTCGTTCCAGAGACCCTGCTGCAACGATTCGCGAGCGAGCGCAGCATCCTTGCGGCGATCGAACACCCCGGGATCGCGCGGCTGCTCGACGCCGGTTCTTGGCAAGGGGTGCCGTACCTGGTCATGGAATACGTCCGGGGGGACTCGCTTCTCGAACACCTGGACGACAAAAATCTGAAGACCCCGGCTCGACTCGAGCTTCTGGCAAGACTCAGCGACGCGGTCGAGCATGCACACGGGCGGCTGATCGTGCACCGTGACCTCAAGCCGTCCAACATCCGAGTGCGAGACAGTGGGCACCCGGTCTTACTCGACTTCGGGATCGCCAAACTGCTTTCGTCTCCTCAGGCGGACGAGCTGACCAAGACAGCAGACCGCGCCTTTACCCCGCGGTGGTCGGCTCCCGAACAACGCGAGGGCGGGTTTGTCGGACCGGCCGCAGATATCTACGCCCTCGGTCTGGTCGCCGAACGCATCTTGCTTGGCACCCGGCCCCAAGATGCTCGCCTCACGCCCCGGACGGGCACCGGGGACCTGCACTTTGTCCTCAAGCGGGCGATGGCCGCCGTGCCCCAGGAGCGTTACGCCTCAGCCAGCGCTCTGGCGGCTGACTTTCGCGCGCTTGCGAGGGGCCACCGGGTCGACGCTCGAGAGGGCCGAGTGTACCGAACATGGGCCTTTGCACGGGCGCACGCGGTCGCCGTCTCACTCGCGGCCGCCTCGCTGGTGCTCCTCATCACCTACGCGATCACGTTGACCCTGCAGCAGCAGGCGCTGGAGCGGGAGCGGGACCGAGCAAGACAGCAAGCCACTCGGGCTCGCCGCTCTTCGGATTTTCTCGAGGGCATGCTGCTGGGTGGAATTCGAGGCTCGGATGTCGGAAAGGAAGTGACCGTAGCAACGTTGCTGAAGCGGGCCGAAGCCACGCTCGACACCGAGGATGTGGCCAACCTCGATCTCCTATTGCTCAGCGCGCGCGCCCAGTCGGCGCTCGGAGAGCATGACGCCGCGGCCGAGCTCGCGTCCTCGGCATGGACCCTCGCCACCCACGAACTCCAGCCCGGCGACGTCCGCGGTCTCCAGGCGCTGCACGTGCAGTCGCTGGCGGAGGAACGCGCCACCCGCCACGACGACGCCCTCGCCACGGCAACGATGTTGGTGGCAGAAGCGACGCAGGAGCACGGCCTGCTCAGCGCGTGGACGGGACGCGGCCTGATCGCGCAAGCCGACGCGCTCGACCGCAACGCCCCCCAGGACGCGACGCCGCGGTACGCGATCGGACTCGCGCTGGTGTTACTGCACGAAGGGCCTTTGTCCGACGACGCTGCGGTGGCGCTGATCGGGCTCGGCTTCGCGCAGTGGGAATCAAAGTCCGTCGGCGCGTGGCTGATCGAGCGCGGCATCCAGATTCTCGTCCACCTCCACGGCGAGCAACACCTCCGGGTCGCGGATGCCTTGCAGAAGCTCGCACACCAACAGACCGACCACGACACGCGCATCGCCACCCTGGAGAGAGCGCTCGCAATCGAGGTCGCCGTCGCGGGTCCGACGCACCCCTGGGTTGCCAACAGCCTCAACGACCTCGCGCTCATGCTGGAGACGCGCGACGCCAGGCGAGCGATGGACTTGCTCCGCCAGGCCCTGTCGATCGTCGAGATGCACGAGCCACCGGGCTCTCCTCGGCGGGCGATGGCGGCGGCCAATCTGGGTGCAGTCCTGCTGAGTGAAGGCGAGCTTGACGAGGCGAGCGCGGTCCTCGAAGCGGCTTGGAGCCAGCTCGAGCCCCCGGAACGCTCTTGCATTACCGTGGGGTTTCACCTGGGGCGTGCCCGGGCCGCGCAGGGGCAAACCGAGGGTGCGCGCGACGTCTTCGAGGCCGCACTCGAGGCCACCCGCAGCCACACGGTGCCGCCCGATCGCGTTCAACGCATCGAGGTCGAACTCGCCGCCCTGACCACCGGATGATTGCTGCTACGGTGGGGCTGTGACGTCTGAGCGCGGGGACATCACCGGGCTCCTGCGGGCGGTCACCGACGGAGAACCCGGAGCTATCGAGGCGTTGATGCCGTCGGTGTACGACGATCTGCGGGCGATCGCGGTCGAGCGACGCCGGCGGTGGTCTGGGGATGACACGCTCGGCCCCACGGCACTCGTGCACGAGGCCTACGTCCGGCTCATCGAGCGAACCGGTGCGCGCTGGTACGATCGAAAGCACTTCTTCGCGGTGGCATCCAAGGCCATGCGTCAGCTGCTGCTCAACTACGCCGAGCGCAAGCAGGCCGACAAACGCGGGGGGGGCGACACCCCTCACGATGTCGATGCCGATCCCGCCGATGCCATGGACGCGGAGCGAGCCGATACGATCATCACGGTCGACCGGCTGTTGCGACAGCTCCACGAGTACGACCCACAAAAGGCCAACATCGTGGAGGCCCGCTTCTTTGGCGGCCTGGAGAACGAGGAGATCGCCGAAACGCTGGGTATCTCTGCCCGGACCGTGCAGCGCCAGTGGCAGCGGGCCCGGAGCTGGATGCACGCCACCATGCAGGGGCTGCTAGGGGACGGCCCCTAGCGTGAGTCCAGCCAGCTACGCCACCCGGGCGAAAAAAGCTCGGTCCAGATGCAAAAAGGGTGATCCTGCCGGGCATCGCGCCCCGGCCGGTGCGGTATGGGTGCCCTATGACGCGCTCGCGCAACCGCTCTCGCCGCTTCGATGTCGTGCTCTGGGGGGCCACCGGGTTCACCGGCAAGCTGACCGCCGAGTATCTGCTGCAGCGGCACGCGGGTGAAGGCCTGCGGATCGCGTTGGCCGGTCGCAACGCGGACAAGCTCGAGCGCGTCCAGCAGGAGCTCGCCTCGATCAACGCCGAGGCCAAGACGTTCGAACTGCTGGTCGGAGACAGCCACGACCGCGCGTCTTTGGATGCGATCACCCAAGACGCGGAGGTCGTGTGCACGACCGTGGGTCCCTACGCCAAGTACGGCAAGGCGCTGGTCGCCTCGTGTGTCGAAGCCGGCACCGACTACTGCGACCTCACGGGTGAACCGCAGTTCGTCCGGGCCATGATCGACGAGCACCATGCACGCGCGATCGAGACGGGCGCGCGAATCGTGCACTGTTGCGGCTTCGACTCGATCCCCTCCGACCTCGGCACCTGGAACCTGATGCACGAAGCCAAAGAGCGGTTCGGCATCTCGCTCGACGAGGTCAAGCTGATCACCGGCCGCATCAAGGGAGGGGTGTCGGGAGGCACGGTCGCCAGCATGCTGCAGGTCGTCGAAGACGTGAAAGCAGACCGCAGCATTCTGCGTACGCTCGGCAACCCCTACGGACTCAACCCCGAAGGAGAACGTCGGGGTCCGGACGAAAGCGACCAAAAGGGCGTGCGCTACGACGACGACCTCCCGGGCTGGACGGGCCCGTTCGTGATGGCCTCGGTCAACACTCGGGTGGTTCGTCGCAGCAACGCGCTGTTGGGCTATCCCTATGGCCGCGAGTTCCGCTACTCCGAGTGCTCGGGGACCGGCGATGGACCCAAGGGACTCCTGCGCGCGACGAGCTTGGCCGCGGGGGTCACGGGGCTGATGGCAGGCATCGCGTTTGCGCCCAGCCGAAAGCTCATCATGCGCAAGCTGCCCTCACCGGGTGAGGGGCCGAACCGCGAGCAACGCGAGGCCGGCTCGTTCGTCCTGCACTTGATCGGGAAGGGACGGAACGAGGCAGGCCAACCGGTGACGGTCCGAAGCCGGGTGGTCGGAAAGGCAGACCCGGGGTATGGCGAGACGGCCAAGATGCTCGGCGAGTCGGCGCTTTGCCTCGCGCTGGACGGCGCCGCGCTCGAAAGCCCCGGCGGGATGGGCACACCGGCCGCGACGATGGGCGAGTCGCTGCTTGCGCGACTGCGCGAGCAGGGCATGGAGTTCGTCGTCGAGCCCCCATCGTGACATCGACGTCAGGGTGAACGCGGCAAAGTGACACCTTTGTCATACGGCCGATCCGGGGCGCAGCTGATAAGCTGAAGGCGCTTTGGGGGCACATCGATTTGTGCCCACACCTTGGATTGTTCCGATGATGAAAACTACGCTTGCTGCATCCCTCGTCGCGCTCACGGGCGCGCTCGTTCTCACCACCCCCCAAGAGGCGCAGGCCTGCGGCGGCACGTTCTGCGACGCGGGGCCATCCGCGATGCCCGTCGACCAGACCGGAGAGAACATCCTCTTCGTGATGGGCGAGGACTACACCGAAGCCCATATCCAGATCCAGTACGACCCGGACACCGAGGCCGCAGCGTTCTCGTGGATCGTCCCCCTGACCGAGCTGCCCGAGTTTGGTGTCGGCTCCGAGCTGCTCTTTGATGCGGTGCTGAGCTCGACAGTCCCCCGCTATGGCTTCAGCAACGTGTTCACGGGACAGTCCTGCGGCGGCGGCGATCCTAATGATGGTGGAAGCGGCGGCGACTTCGACACGGGGGCCGCGGGAACCTCTGGAGATCCAACCGGCGGCAGCGACACCGACGGTGGCGGCCCCGAAGTCTTGCTCGAGGAGGTGGTCGGTGCGTTCGAGATCGCGGTGCTCAGCGGGGACAACCTGCAGGAGATCAAAGACTGGCTGGACGCCAACGAATATCAACAAGATCCCAACGCGGACCCGATCCTCGAGGAGTACCTCGCCGAGGGCTACATCTTCGCGGCATTCAAGCTCAACAACGACGCCGAGACCTCCGAGATCCACCCAATCACCCTGCGCTTCCCCAACAACGAGGCGTGCATCCCCATTCGGCTCACGCGCATCGCTGCCCAGGACGACATGGATATCCGGTCGTTCTTCCTCAGCGACAACCGCGTGGTGCCCAGCACCTACAAGCATGTGCTGGTCAACCCGCTCAAGCTCGACTGGCCCAGCCTCGCGTCGAACTACAAATCCGTGATCACCCAGGCGGTCGACGCAGACGGAGCCGATGGCCGAGCCTTTGTGACCGAGTATGCCGGCGCGAGTTCCATCGTGCCCAGCGGCGGCCTCTACAGCGACCTCTGGAGCTCGGCGCCGTTCACCAAGCTCGCTCCGATCGGCGTGGTCGACGTGCTCGAGAGCCAGGGACTGATGACTTGCTTCGAGGACGGTGGTTTTGGGGGCAGCAGCAGCAGTGGCGGCGACGGTTCGGTCTGCCAATACAACCATCCGCTGCTTCGCGGTCTGCTTCAGAAGTACCTGCCGGTGCCCGAGGGCGTCGAAGAAGTCGACTTCTACGGCTGCCTCAGCTGCTACCAGGATCAGATCGACCAGGAGGCATGGGACAGCGCGGGCTTCTCCGCCGACCTGGAGGCCCGGGTCGTAGTTCCGGGCCAACGCGCGGTCGAGCTGCTGGAGTCGTTCCCCTACCTGACCCGCATGTACACCACGATGTCTCCCCAAGAGATGACGGCCGACCCCTTCTTCTACGAGAACCCCGACCTCCAAGACATCGACCTCACGGCCCAGTTCGCGCAGCGCGGCACCGGCTGTGACTCGTCGATCATCTGGACCCTTCCCGACGACCGCGTCGTCTACTCGCCAGACAGCACCTGGCCCGACTTCAGCGACGAGATGCCCTGGGAAGAAGAGGTCGCAGAGATGATGCAGGCCGGCGCACCGATGGTCCTGTTCAATCTGACCGACACCATCAACACCCAGCTCTCGGAACACAACTGCCGGTACGACTTCCCCAGCTCCGAGGCTTGTGGCGGAGTCGGCGGAGACACCGACGGCCCTGGGGGCACCGACAACGGCTCGGGCTCAGGCTCGAGCGACAGCGTTGGCGACGGGGGAGGTACCGACGGCGCAAGTCAAGACACCGAACTCGATGACGACGGCGGCTGCAACTGCACCACGTCC
>CAYGTG010000163.1:9057-11092 GCA_964352485.1 uncultured Nannocystaceae bacterium
GTTTGGCCTGATGGGTCTACGTCGCCGCCGCGGCTAGGGTTCTTCGAACTCGAGTGGTTCACGACCGGCACGTTTGCGGAGCCACTGCAGGCTCCTGCGAACGTGCCGTTGTCGCAGCAGGCGCTGCTCGAGCCTGCGCTTGCCGGGGAAGTCGATGAGCGCGACGCCCAAGAGCACCGTCAAGACTCCCTGACCGGGAAGCACGAGCATGGCGAGGCCCGACACCACGAGGACGACCCCCAACGTGTTGCGAAACAGCCGCCGCACAAAGGCGAGGACGGGACGTCGAGACTCGGTGGCCGGCCGGCGTGGCCCGACGAAGTGGTTCACCGGCAATCGAGCGACGACCCACGGGATCGCCAACAGCGTGGTGAGGAACATGACTCCCGACACCACGCCCACGGCGATCCAAAGATCGCCGGAGCCGAGGATGTCGGTCACCCAGTCCACCCCCGAAGGCTATCAAGCCCAGTGGCCGCGTGCGGCGCTCAGTTGTTCTCGAGCAGGCGCTGGGCCAGCTCTTCGCCGATCGATTCGGCCGCGGCGCGACTCTCGATCGGGGACACATAGGCGTCGTCCCCGGTGAAGACGATGTACGTGACGCCGTCGGCGACCCCGCCACTGACCGGGTGGTTGGGAATGCCGAGCTCGTCGGCTGCGGCCGCGGAGAGCTCTCCGACGACGTGGCGCGGACCGGCGTCGGCGTAGGGGGCGAACAGCAGCTGACCGTCGTAGAGGATCGCGCCGGCGCTGCCGATCGCGCTCCAGCTGGTGCGAATGCCGTGGTCGCTGGGGGTGAACCCGCTGCCGGACATCGGCACCACGAAGTGCGGAACCGCGGCGGAGTCGATGAACTGACCGGTCGAGTCCTTGGATGACGTCGAGGCTTGGTACCAGGGGTCCGAGGTGCAGGGTTCGGAGCGGCCGCCGTCGCAGTCGATGTCGGCATCGGCTCGCCACCAGATCGCGCCCTCGAGCTTGCAGATCTCGATGGTTCGCGCACGCCCGGCGTCGGTGCGGAAGAGCTGGGTGCCGCTGAGGCGTTCGCAGTCCGAGGTGAGCTCGAGCAGGTCCGCCGCGAGCTCTCCGGTCACCGCTGAGCGCTGGTCCGGAACGCAGACGCTGGCCGAGGAGGAGGAGATGCCACTGCCGCCGACGTATCGCGAAGTGAACTTGGCGCGGGTTCCGGGCAGCTCGTCGCAGTTGTCGTTGTAGGTTGTGGACGCCTTGGACATGCACTGCCCGGCCCCCTCGTGCTCGACACAGAACGTGGTCGCGTGGCCGTCGCTATCGGGGCAGGTCCCGGCGCACGGGACGGAGCAGAACCCGTGCACCACGCCGTCGCCGTCCTCGAACGCCATGCACTCGCCGCGCCCGCCGTCGCTCTCGAAGTCGCAGGTGTCTTCGCCCGGGTTGCATGGGGTGCCGATCCACGGGTCGCCCTCATTGGCGGTGACCGAGGCGCACACGAGCTCGGCGTCCGGACAGCAGTCGCCATCCGCAGCGCAGTCCGCGTCGCAGTAACAGCCCGCCTGCGCCATTTCGCCGCAAAACCCCTCACAGCTCCCCGCGAGCGCCGTCTCCTGCCGCCCTTGCGGCTCTGCGTCGCAGCCCATGGAGAGGGTCGACATTGCCAACGCCCCCAACAATCCGAGTCCCGCGCGTCCCATCCAGCCCAGTAGTGCGCCCCCGTGGGTCATAGGTTCCCGAGTTCACGGGGAAATCGTTCTGGGCCACAGGAAAGAACGCGCTGGACTGAAACCTATTCGTCCTCGCGCCGTAGAACCACGTGAAGGGCCGATATGCCCTGCAGGAGATCACCATGTCGTCGTTCATCCCCGCGCAAGTCCCCACCATGATGGCTCGGCGCACCGTTCGAGTTCAGCCACTCGAAGAGCCCAATCGGGCCAGCTCCGCGCTCGTCGGCGCCGGTCTCACCGTCGCAGCGGTGGTGGTTTCGATGCTGGCGTTCGCGGCGATCTAGGCCTCAATCAAGCGCTGCTTGATTGAGGCCGTCGCGCCAGTCTTGATAGGG
>CAYGTG010000164.1:0-11068 GCA_964352485.1 uncultured Nannocystaceae bacterium
TGTCTCGATTGAGGAAACGCCCGCACACCAGCTCAGCCAGCGCGAAGACGACGAAGATCGCGGTGATCAACAACGCGTAGTTGGGCGCCTCGCCACTCACCGGCCGCCCTTGGCGCTCACGCGCTCCCACGCCTTGAGGTGCTGCACGGCCCGACGAAGCTGAACGTCGTCCGCCGCCGCGAGCTCCGCTTTGGACGCGCTCGCAAGCGACGGCGAATCACGTCCAAAGTCCTCGGGCTCGAGATGCCTTGGGCTATCACGCTCGGGCCGAATCTCGGGCCGCGAATCGAGGTCGACCTTTGCGCCGGGTTCCGCTGCGCCAACGAACACATCGGGCATGATTCCGCTGGCCTGGATCAGCCGGTCATCCGGGGTGTAGTAGAGCGCGGTCGTCAGCTTGAGCAGGCTGCCGTCGCTGAGCTCGAACGGCGCTTGGACGGAGCCTTTCCCGTAGGTGCGCTCGCCGATGATGAGCGCGCGCTGGTGATCCTGCAGTGCTCCAGCCACGATCTCCGACGCAGAAGCGGAGCCTTTGTTGACAAGCACGACCAGCGGGATCGGGTCCAACGTGGTCACTCTACGGGCGCGAGCCTCGTCCAGCACCACGCCCCGGCGGCCCCGGGTGCGAACGATGGCCCCCTCGGACACGAACAGGTCCACGATGCGAATCGCCTCGTCCAACAGACCTCCACCGTTGTCACGAAGGTCCAGCACCAAGCCCCGCAGACCCGCCTCGCCGGCTTCCTTTTGGAGTGCGATGATCCCGTCCTTGACGTCGGCGGCCGCATCCTCGGGGAAGTCCCGCAGCCTCAGGACGCCGATGCCTTCGCCCAGCGAGCGAACCTCGACCGGAGGCGTATCGATGATTGCCCGCGCCAACTCGACGGTTCGCTTCACGCCGCGGACCGGGTCCTCCACGGTGAGCTTCACGGTCGTGCCCGGCGTCCCGCGGATGACCGTGATCGCGCGCTGAAGGTCGATGAACTGCGCGATCGACTGCCCGTTGATGGCGAGCACGCGGTGGCCGGTCGCGATGTTGGCCTTGTCGGCGGGACCCCCGGGGATCACGTCGCGGACATCGAGGAATCGCTCCCCGTTGCTCTCGCGGCCCAGGACCACCACCATCCCGATGCCGCCAAACGCCCCTTCGATGTCTTCGCGGAGCAGCTTGGCGTCTTGAGGGGGCAGGAACGAGGTGTGGGGGTCGAGCTCGGACACGAGCCCGCGCAGCGCGGCGTAGATGATGGCCTGATCGTCGACTGGCCGCACGTAGTATTGCTCGATGATGGCCAACGCTCGGGCGAACATGTCGAGCTTCGCGTAGCGCGAGTAGTTTGGCGGCGCGGCGGTCGGCTCCGGGTCCGAGGCCACCGCGACGCCTCCGGTTGCGCCCACGACCACGCCAATGGCCAACATGCTGGCGCCGAACGCTACGCTACGAAGTCGAGAGGTCACGGCGAGCAGTGTAGCGCCAGATCGCGCGCCCATGCGTCGGGCTGTTTGCGCGACGCCAAACCGCCCCTTCGACGTACGGCACAACGCATCGGACGGCCCACTTTCCAACCAGAAAAACGTTCGCATCGATTCCCCAGAAATCAAGTGCACCGACCCACACGGGAGCCTAGGCTCTATTCGTTCCCGTCATGAACCCCGTCGCGCTCGCCATCCCGGCATTTTTGATCCTGATCGCGGTTGAAGCCCTGATCGGTCGCGCCCGCCGCCGCTCGGTGTATCGGTTCAACGATGCGGTTGCCAACCTCGGCATCGGCATCTCCAACCAGGTGCTGAGCTCGCTGTTCACCGGGGCGCTCCGGACCGCGGCATATATCTGGGTCTACCTCGAGTATCGAGTCTGGGACTTCGAGACGCTGGGCCTCCCCACCGCGGTCCAGTGGGTGCTCGGGTTCCTCGGTGTCGACTTCCTCTTCTACTGGTGGCATCGCGCAAACCACCGGGTCAGCGTGCTTTGGGCGGCCCACGTCGTGCACCACCACGGCGAAGACTTCAACCTCGCCGTCGCGCTGCGGCAGCCGTGGATCATTCGGACGACCGCGCTTCCGCTGTTTCTCTTGTTGGGGCTGGCCGGCGTTCCTCCGCACATCTACCTGCTGTCGATCGCGCTGAGCAGCCTGTACCAATTTTGGATCCATACCGAGTTGGTCGGTCGCCTTGGCCCGCTCGAATGGGTCCTCAACACGCCGTCGCACCACAGGGTGCACCACGCGATCAACCGCGAGTATCTCGACCGAAACTACGCAGGTGTTTTCATCGTGTGGGATCGGCTCTTCGGGACCTTTGCGGCGGAGCAGAACCAGCCCGTCTACGGAACCGTCGCACAGGTCACCAGCTTCAACCCGCTGTGGCTCAACTTCTACTACTTCGCCGAGCTGGCTCGCCGAAGCAGGGCGCTCCCGCGGTGGCGCGACAAGCTTCGGGTCTGGTTCGCTCCACCGGGTTGGACGCCAGATGCTGCGGCTGCGGTGCTCTCCAGCGAGCAAGTCCGCTCACGCGCCGAGCGCAAGTACTCCGTAGACCACACGCCCCCCCGCGTGAAGGCATACATCCTGGTCCAGCTGCTGGTCTCCGTCGGCGTGGTCGCGGCCCTGCTGCTGTCGGTCGAGACGCTGTCCCCGTGGGTCATCGGCCTGGCCGGCTCGTGGGTCCTGCTGGCCACCATCGCGTGGGCAGGCCTGTTCGAAGGCAGACGATGGGCGTGGCCGCTGGAGTCGGCACGCATGCTCGCAGCCGCGGTCATCCTGGCGGTCGCTCAGGGCGCGTCCTGAGCAAGAGCGACGGTGCGCTGCGCATCGCCGAGAATCGCCGCCGAACGCATGAGCCTCCTCGCTCTTCGGTATCAAACTCGGGCTTGAGCACCGTGCTCGCCCCGTCACGACCCACAATCGTCGGCAACGACAGCGCGACGTCGTACAGCCCCTACTCGTCGCTTCGATGTGCGCGCTTGAGGTACGCCGTCGGATCCACCGGCTTCTCACCATGCCGTAGCTCGATGTAGACGCTGCTGCCCAGTCCGTCGTCGAGCGCCTTGCTCGCGACGCGCCCGAGCAGCGCTCCGCCCTCGACCTCCTGGCCTTCCTCCACGGCGATGTCCCACAGCCGAGCGGTGAGCGTGTACTGGCCACCGCCGTGATCGAGCACCACGACGTTCTCGTATCCAGGCAGCGGGGTCACCATCACCACGCGGCCATCGGCCATCGCCTTGACAGGTTCGTCGCGCCGAGCATCGAGTTCGACTCCGTTTCGAATCGAAGGAAGGTCCAGAACCCGGTCGGTGTAGGCCCCAAAGCGTCCGACGACCCGGCCTTGCACCGGCCGGACCAGCCGAGGCGCGCCATCGAGGCCCCGCAGCGAACGCAGCGAACGCCAGTTGCGCTTGACGTTGCGCAGGAGGACCTTGTGTTCGCGCGACAGCTCGCCATCGAGCCGGTCGGCGAGACGGCGTCGCGACTTCATCGTCGCGCGAAGGTCCGGGTTGATCGCGTGCTCGGCCGACACGAGCGCGTGCTCTTGGACGGCGCCGACCATCGTGATCGCGCCCAGGGTCTGCATTTCGCGCGATGCAGCGACCAGCTCCGAGGCCGCGCGCTCTTCGGCCCGGCGGTACACCTCGAGCTCGCCCAGGTCGTGCCGCACCAGAAATCTCAGCGCGCGTCCACGAAGGATGCGCGTCTCGAGCTCGGCCTCGCGGTCATCATTGCCGGCGCTCTCGAAGGCGAGTCGCGCCACGCCACCGCGGGAGAGTTTGTAGAGCGAACGCGCCCGGCTGCGGGCGGTCGCCTCACGGTCGGAGCGTCGGCCCCGATACGCGTCGAGTCGGCGCATGCTCTCGCGAGCCGCGTGATCGAGCACCGTGGCCGTGTACTCCAAGCTCGAACGCTCTCGGTCCAGCACCGCGAGGGACTCGGCCAACTCGGTCGAGGTCTTGGTCAGCCCAAGCTCGCGACGTAGGGTCTCCTCGAGCCGCGCAGGCGCTTTGCCGCGCGCGTGCACGCTGCTCGCCAGCGCGAGCGCCAGCAGGCCCAGAACCGCGGCAGAACGCAGGCGCATCAGGTCACCACATAGCGGCCCGCTGCCGCGCGAGAGCCAAGAAGTCCAACGAGCGCGCCAAAGGCCACACCCATCGCCACCTCTGTGGGCGTGAAGAAGCGAAGCGTGCCGGCGGCGAACAGCAGCGACAGCCCGTCCTCGAGGAACGGCCGGACCATGTCGAAGCCCCCGTACAGCAGCGTCAGCGCGAGCGCGGCACCCAATGCGCCCTGCACGATCCCTTCGACAATGAACGGGCCGCGGACGAATTGTGTGGAACCACCGACGAGTCGCAGGATCTGAATCTCCGATCTGCGGGCGTAGACGGCGAGTCGAATGGTGCTCCAGACGATGGCCATGCACGCAAAGCCCACGAGGCTCGCGGCACCCAGCGCCATGTTGCCCACGGTCCGAAGCATCTCTTGGGCCTGGTCGGTCCAGCTCCCGGCCACCGCGACGTCCTCCACCACGCCGAAGCCCGTCACCTTCTCGCCCAGCGCCGAAACGAAGCTCGAGGATGTGCCTTCTTGCAAATGCACCTCGAGCGACGCTGGAAGCACCTCGGCATCGATGCCTTCGAGCATGTCGGCCTCGCCACCGAGCCCCTCGGCCAATCGAGTCATCGCGTCCTGGGGAGACACTCGTTCGACGCTCGTCACCTCGGGGATCGCGTCCAGCAGTCCGGCGAGCTCGGTGATCTCGTCGTCGGGCGCGTCGTCGTGAAGGTAGACCGTCACAGGCACGTCGATCCCCCACGCGCTCGCGACCCCTTGGGCGTTGGTCCACGCGAGCATCACCGTGCCCAAGAGCAGCATGCACACCGCAGTCGTCGCCACGGCGAGCAGCTGCACCATCGGCGCCTGCGCCATGCCGCGAAATGCCCGCGAGACGACGTAGCCCGCGGCGCGGAACGTGTTCGGCCAGTCCCTCACGCGACCGCTCCCACCGGAACGCCGCCGGTCAGGCCCGGGTGGTTATTTTCTTCGAGATCGACCGCCGCCTGCAAAGGGTCGGACTCCGCCAGCGAGTCGCTGACCAGACGGCCGCCTTCGAGAACCATCTCGTGGCTGATCACGCCGGCTTCACGCACGATCGGGTCGTGGGTCGCGAGCATCACGGTGGTGCCGTTGCGGTTGATTCGCGCCAGCACCTCGAGGATCTCTCGGCTCAGTCTGGGGTCGAGGTTTCCCGTGGGCTCGTCGGCCAGCAGGATCGCCGGCTCACCGGAGAGCGCGCGTGCGATCGCCACGCGCTGCTGCTCTCCACCGGACATGCGGGAGACGGAGCGCTTGGTCCCCGGCTCGAGCTCGACCTGCTCCAGCGCCTTGCTCGCGCGCGCTCGAACTTCGCGCCGGGGAAGACCCAAGACCTGCAGCGCGAGCGACACGTTCTCGAGCGCGGTCGCGTCGGGCAGCAGCTTGAAGTCTTGGAACACCGCGCCGACGTTGCGGCGCAGGTATGGAATCGAGTGTTGTCGGAGCCGGTGGATGTCCCGGTCGGCGACCTGGATCGTCCCCTCCTGCGGACGCTCCATGGCCAGCACCAGCTTGAGCAGCGTGCTCTTTCCGGCGCCAGAGGGGCCCACGAGCACCGAGAACGCACCTTCGGGAACGCAGAAGGAGACGTCGCGCAGCGCCTCCGTCTTCGCGCGTCCGCGCCCGTAGGTCATCGTCACCGAAGAGAATTCGAGGATGGGCATGATCGCGAGGCCACTGAACACACATGTTCGCGCTGTGGCCAAAAAACCGGGACAACCGAGGCCCGCAGACCCACGACGCGGCGCCCGCGATCGGCGAGATTTTGGGAGTTTGTTCGACGCCAAGAATCGTTTTTAACGTTTAGTTACAATAGCTTGGGCATCTCCGCGACCTCCAGATGACTACATGTGGGATATCGGCGCACGTCGATGGCGTATCCTGCGGGAGGGAGCGAGCGGGAATGAGAGAAGTGCGGTTGATCGGACTCGGCCTCGTCGGCGCCATCCTTGGCGTTGGCCTGGCCTGCGAGTCTTCTGACGGAGGCGAAGGCGGCTCGGCGGACTTTTGTCCGGCGCTGGAAGGCTACGTCAGCCCGTGCGACTCGCCCACGGTGTGTGAGCGGGCGCTCGTTCGCGACTGCAACGCGATGGAAGGGATTCTCCAGCCCGAGGTCGCGTCCAGCGTCGGCCGATGCATGCTCGCGCTCGGCCAGCCCCAAGACTGCTTCGACGAAGCCACCGACCTCTCGACGACCTCCGCGATCGTCGAGGACTTCGCCACCGCCATCTGTTTGGAGTGCGGAGACGGCTCAAGCGACTGCGAGTCCGAGGTGCTCTCCGGCGAAGACAACACCGAGCTTGCACGCGCGGGCCGATTGGCTCGTGTTCTGACCCGCGAGGCCTTGGAGAGCCTCCAAGACCAGTGCACAACCGGGGACAGCTGCGCTGCGGGGTTCGAAGGCTGTGCGAAACAGGTCCTGGCCCGCGAGATTCCCAGCGAGGCCTCCGTCTGCTTGGTCGACGCGGTGTTCGACGATTACAGCAGCGAGTGCGGCGACACGACCGACAGCACGACCGGCGTGGATACCGACCCGACAAACCCCACCTTCCCGACCGATCCTACGACCAACCCCACCGACACCACCGATCCCACCGACAGCGGGGAGACGGACTCGGACACCGATGACCTCTGTGACGACGTCGGATGCCCGTGCATGTTCAACGAGGACTGCGCGGGCGAGTTCGTTTGCCCGAACGGCACCTGCGAGTCCGTCGCTGAGTGTGGAGACGACCCCAACGAGCCCAACAACGGTGAGATGCAGGCCGCGCTGCTCGGCTCGATCAGCGACGATGACGACGACGGCTCCATGGCCGACGGTGAGCTCGAAGCGCCCACCGACATCGACTGGTTCCGCTACGAAGGCGACGACACCGCGTTTGCCGTCGTCAGCCCCTATGCGCAGGTCAACATCAACGACCTCGAGCTGTGCATCCACGCCGAGTGCCTCAACGGCCTCGAGAACACCGAGGTGAGCTGCAACGAAGGCACCACGCTGCAGCCCTCCCCCAACGGGCGACCCGGGTGCTGCGGCATCAACACCGGCGGCTTCGATATTTCCATGAGCTGCGGAGGCACCTTCTCCGATGACAGCGCCCTCATCTACATGAGCGTCACGGGAAGCGAGCCTGGTGTCTGCCAGGAATACACGCTCACGTACAACTTCTAAGCTTGGATCTCGAACGATGGAACGACTCACAGCGAACCCATACTGCGCCGCACTGACCCTCGTGCTTGGTCTGGGTATCACAGGCTGCAACCAGTCCGAGTTCGATGACATTCGCGGCGAGATGGTCGAGGACGACGGTG
The DNA here is from genome assembly GCA_964352485.1 of uncultured Nannocystaceae bacterium. Classification (GTDB taxonomy): domain Bacteria; phylum Myxococcota_A; class Polyangia; order Nannocystales; family Nannocystaceae; genus CAJXVA01. The sequence continues at coordinate 7,389 of CAYGTG010000164.1, forward strand.
ATCCCAACAACGACGACTCGGCGGGAGAAGGCCCCGGCGGGAGCGCGCGCGAAGACGAGGATATCGCCTGCCAGGGCGAGGACGACTGCGGAGCTGGCGAGACCTGCCTCGACTCCGTCTGTCAGATGCAGCGGTGCCAGGACGGGCCGTACGACTCTCAGCTTCCGCTGGCCTCCAACCTCCGATTCATGATCGACCGTGAGTTCGTCGTGGCCGATAGCGAGGCAACGGACGGCAGCTTCTTCGTCGACGGCTATGCGCCGCAGACGGGCTCGGTCGAGTACCCGGGTTCTTGGAACATGGGGTCCACGGCGGTCGTCGACGTCGTCGGGGGAGACTTCTTCGGGAGCAACCCAGAGCTCTTTGTCGTCGCGTCGGCCGGCAATACGCGGATTCGCGTCGGTGGCGTCGAAGAGTCCATCGAAATCGACGTGGGCTTCCAGCCGTACGCGCTTGCAGCAGGCGACACCGATGGGGACGACCGGGATGAGGTCTTCGTACTCGGCCAGTTTGGCAACTACGCCATCTGCGGCATGGACGACGCAGAGTGCTCCACTGGCTACTTTCAAAATGGCAGCGGCCGCGACGTCGCGATCGGGGACGTTGACGGAGACGGCCAACAGGAGGTGGTGCTCCTTCTCGACAACGACGGCACCAGCATCTTCTTCGTGCTGCAGCTCTCCGAGGGGGACGGTGAGGACTTCCAGGGGCCAACGGGACATGAGCTGATCGCAATCGACGTTGGCGATCCCGATGGAGACGGCGTGGATGAGGTGTTCGGAGTCGAGGCCGGCGGAACCTTCAGCGACGCGCAGCTCCACGCCTACACCGCGCTGGAGGGGGCGGTCAGCCTTTCCGGGTCCCAGACGATCGACGACGCCTCCATCGACCTCTCGTTCGGAGACCTCGACATGGACGACAAGGACGAGCTTCTCGTCCTGCGGGAACAAGGGGAGATCGAGGTGCTGCGGGGTGTCGAGGGCTCGACGCAGCTCGCCGCCGAGTTCACACACTCGCTCTCCGACTCCAGCGCCCCCACGCGAATCGCCGCGGTCGACTTCGATGGAGACTCTCCGCGTACCTACCTGGTCAACGAGGATCCTGTCCTGATCCCCGGACCGGTCGTCCCGCTCATCGCGGCGCTGTTTCCCCCCTACGAAGCGGAGTACAGCGACGGCGTGTCGTCGGTTTCGATCGGGCAGTTCGAGCAGATGTCCGAGAGCTTCTCCGACTCGCTCTCGCTGGACGTGGGCGTGGACATTGGAGTCAGCGTCGGGCTGTTCAACATTGCGAAAGCTGGCCTTGGCACGCGTATCAGCCAGAGCCTGAAAACCACCGAGACTCAGTCGTTCACCAAGAGCGCGGGAACCCGGTTCTCCGCCCAGCCTGAGTCCTATTTCGAAGGCGAGCCATACGGGATCGTATCGCTCACCTGCGGGTGCTTTCACACGTACAAGTACCGGATCGAGGATCCAGCCGCGGCGTTGGGCGAGGGAGCTGACGCCGAAGAGTTCGTGCTTGTCGTTCCGGTGGGCGCCACCGAGAGTCTGTGGTCGACGCGGCGCTACAACGCCATGGCCGAGGCCGTCGGCAGCCTCCCGGTGATCGAAGTCCCCTACCAGGTTGGGAACCCCGACTCCTATCCGCCTGGTCCACAGACGCTCGGCGGAGCGCCGATCCCCGAGGACGACCTCGTCTTCACCAACCCGCCCAACGTGCTCGTCAGCGACGCCGGTAGCGCGGGCTTTCGGCTCTCGGTCGAGGAGAGCATGACCAACAGTGTTTCCATGTCGACGACCATCGGCATGCGTCTGGATCTGTCCAGCGAGATCCCGCTCATCGGAGGGGGCGTGAAGTTTGGTGCCGATATCGGCGTCGGCTGGGGCCGAGGTTACAGCATGCGGATCGGCGGAGGCGCGTACTTCTGGGGTGCGATGCCACCTCTGCCCGACAACCCTGACACTCCTGAGGACGAATACCTCGAGCACGCTTTTGCCATGCGTCCGTACCTCTATCGCCAGCACTACGCCGACGCGAACGGCGAGGATGCAGCATTCTACGTCTTGAGCTACGCGGTCGCCCAAGAGTAAGGACATGGCAACATCATCTGTTCGCCACCGGCTCTGCGGAGCCGTTGCGGGGAGCCTTGCCGCGATCGCATGCGGGGGCTGCATTGAGTATCTCGAGCCCGGAGAGCTCGGACAATTCCGATATCTGGGGGACTATATTGCCGACGAGGAGTTCCTGTTTCCGCGGCCGGTCGCTGACCGCAACGGCTCCATCTACGCGTTAATGGGCTCGCGGGACCTCGCGCAGACCGAGGCGACCGTCGGGTACCCAGCCGGCGGTGGCTGGCGTGGTCGGTGCGGCGTCCACCAGAACGTGGACCGCGGTCTTCACGGCTGGCTCGACACCACGGTCGACCGCGCATGGTATTGGTCCGGCGACGCGATCGCCGAGGTCAATGGCCAGACTTCGGACTGCCGCCAGATTCTGGGCCGGGATCCCAACTCTCAGTCCGAGCTCGCATTCAGAGCCGTCATTCCGCACGTGAAGTGGACACCATCGCGCCGGACCATGGTCGCACTGGTCCAGGCACCGAGCGACCCGGTTCCGTTCCAGGTCGTCGTCGATCTCGACATCCGCCGCTACTCGCGGTTTGAGGAGTTTCTGCCCCGAAACGCGAACAACGTGGTCTCTCTAGGCGTCGGCGGCGATGACGACACCGAGGCTGGATTCATGGTTCTCCGCTACGAGATCGGCGGCAGCGACACCGAAGATCCGGACGTGCGCGTGGAGGCGCGCTTCCTCAACGCCGATGCAGAAGTCACGGACATCGTCGCGGTCAGCGGGCTCGATGCGTTCGAAGAGGATGCGATGACCGGCTACATGCAGATCGGCGCCGCAGGCTGGGCCGCGGGGGTCCTCAGCGACGGCTCGGTGCTTCTGTTCGACCGCGCCAACGCGCAGCACATCACGGACACCGGGCCGCTGGAACCCACCGGTGTACACCTGTGGAACGACACCGCGTGGGTCGTGGGGATGGCGAACGGTCGTCCAAGCGTCGCCTCCGTCAACAACCAGGGAAGGCTCGATAGCCCCGTTGTGTGGGCCGCCAGCGAACGCTTGGCGGACTCCCTTCGGACCAACGTCGTCATTCAAGACGACCGTTTCACGCCGATTCGCGCGCTCACGTGGGCCAACCCGGAACCCGCCTTCGGAGCATTCCCCCTCGTCGTCCCCAACGCCCCGTGGCCCTACGCCACCGACACCTCGCTGATGATGGTCGCCGGACCCACGTACACCTCGGGTGGCCAGTCCTTCGTGTCGCTTGCCGCTGGGCCCGTTGGCCTCTCGTACCCATGAGCCTCCGCCTGCCCACGCTGCTCATCGCCGGACTCCTGCTCGCGCCGGGCACCGCAAACGCAGCCCCACCTCCGCCTCCGGACGCTCCTGCAGCACCCGAACCCGAGCCGTCGCAGCCGGAACCTGCGCCCGAGCCGGAGACCACGGTGACCGTCGAAGACGACGAGCCCGAACCTGCGCCTGCGCCCGAAGCAGCCGCCGAAGCCACCGCCCCGGAGGCGCCGGCAGACGACGACGACGACGACGCCGACGACGACACCGACAAGAAGCGCTCGCCGCTCAAGTCGAAGTACCTGACCATCGAGGGCTACATC
>CAYGTG010000165.1:0-8421 GCA_964352485.1 uncultured Nannocystaceae bacterium
GGATGAACCGGGGCTTTGCAAGGCGGGGCGTGTACGTGAAGCGCGCGATGCCGCGGACCTTGTTCGTGCCCGAGACCCGACGCGCCGAGACTTGGCCCCCGGCGGCACCGCCGAACTCCGCCTCGTAGCCGGACTCCTGAACCTCGACCGACTCAACGAACTCCTGAACGATCGATGCCCCCACCGTGCCGAAGCTTGGGTCGTTGATGTTCGCCCCCTCTACGGTGTACTTCGACTCCGCCGGGGTGGCCCCAGCGATCGAGAGCCCGCCGGCTTCCTTCGTCACGTTTGCCGAAGCGGCGACGACCTCGGTGAAGTCGCGACCTCCGGCGCCATCCCCCACCGGAATGTTGCTGAAGTCCTCGACCTTGAGCGTCGTCGTCACGGTGCTCGAAGCAGCCTTGATCACCGGTTCGACGGTGATCGTTCGGACAAAGTCGTCGTTGGGGTCGATCTTGAAGTTCGCCCGGAACTTCGCGCCTCGCGGCAGCGTGGTCACCTTGGAGACGTTGGCCTGGCCCGCCAAGACCTGAATCGTGTACGTGCCCGGAGGCAGCGACTTGAACGCGTACAGGCCATTGGCGTTCGTCGTGGTCTCGCGGGGCCCTTGCAGGCAGTTGCACTGCAAGACGACAAGCGCGTTCTCAAGCGCGGTCCCGTCACTGTCCTGCGTCACCACTCCACTCACGGCCCCCTGATCAGCGGCCCGCGCTGATCGGGGCGCCAGCAACAGCGCTCCTGAGGCGAGGGTTCCAACCACCGACAAAGGGATCGTCAGCAGCGCGACCTCGAGCGAGCGACGACGCGTGACCGAAGGCGACTTCGTGCGCCCGATGGAGGGGGAAGACACGAACCGACGGCTGTACAAAGTGGGCACCTTGTCGATCCCAACGCCGGCGCGATCGGCTTCTTACGCGAGTCCATCCCCGCGTACGCACCTCACGCCACCCCTTGCGAGAACCGCTGCCGCCCCGCATGTCCACAAAGGACACATCCCATTGGTCCGAGGTGCAAGACCTCGAACCAAGCAAAACGCCCGCGGGAGGGCGGGCGTCTTGCTGAAGGGATCCGCGAGGACCCCGACTCGACTAGAAGCGAAGCTGCAGATCGAACTGTGCCGCCAAGGGCGTCTGGAAGCTCGCCTCGGTACCAAAGTTGCCCTGCGGAGGAAGAATCGTCCGCTGGAAGAACTCGGTCGGGTTGCTCGAGTTCTGGATCTTGGTGTGTTTCAGGTCCGAGAGCTCGCCACCGGCAACCGGGCGCGTGTTTGCGAACGAGTAGACCTCGTCTACGCGAAGGACGGCCTTGGCGTTGGTCACGTTGAACAACCGAGCGCCGACCTCAATCTCGAGGTCGCCAGGCAGGGGGTAGGCGTAGTTGACGCTGAGGTTCACGCTGTACGTGGGCTCGACGCGGCCACCAGCGCCACGCGGAAGCACGTAGACCGCAAACTGCTGTGGGTACCGGTTGTTGTCGGCCCGAAGCGAGATCGGGTAGCCCGACCGGAAGTTCGCGGAGGTTCCGAGCGTGAGACGGCCGGCCTCCTGAAGGTCGAACGAGTAGAACCCGTTGGCCTTGAACCGGTGCGGCGTGTTGAACGACAGCGGACCGAAGCTGTTGCGGACCAGCTCGGGGATGTCGAACTGCGTCGAGGCACCCAGGTTGATCGCACCCGAGATCGGATCGACGAAGCCGTCGTAGTTTCCGACCAAGCGGCTGAAGGTGTAGCTACCGATGACCAGCCAGTTGCGAGCGAAGCGCTTCTTCAGCTCGAAGGTGAACGCGTCGAAGTTCCGGACCGGCTTGTCGAACGTGCTGCCGACCTTGCCGTAGGCATCGACCAGGAAGTCGCATCGCTGGAGCTCTCGGGCGACCTGCGAGCGCTCCGGCGAATCCATCTCCAACCCATCAAGCTGGCCGCTGAGGTTGTCGCAGCGGGCCTGCTCGGCGTTGATGTCCGAGTTCGACACCGCTTCACCGGGGTTGGCGATGATGAAGTTCAGGCCACCGTTGGTGGAGATGTCCTCCACCGCCCGGCCCAGGTCGGTGTGCTGCCAGCGAACACCGAGCGTGAGGTCCTCGATGATCTCCTGCTCGTAGCCCATCTGGAACTGCTGGTTGTACTGACCACGCAGTTTCGGAACGACCGCACCTTCGGTGAGCTGGGTGGTCGAGGAGTTGAAGTCGACGCAGTACTCGGTCGGTTGGCCGCTCTGGAGCTTCAGGCGGGACTCTCCCTGGACGTTGACGGTCGACCCCTCGAGGCAGTCAGCGTTGCGGTAGCTCCGCGTCACGTTGACCAGACCTCCGAAGACTCGGCTGTTCAGCTGCAGCGGAAGTGGCTGGTAGAACCATCCGTAGCTGGCAAACAAGCGGCTCTTGCCCTCATCGGTCCAGTCGTAGACCACGCCAACGCGTGGGCCCACGTTGTCGTTGATGAACACGGCCCGCTCGCCGTTGATGTCGCGCATGTCCTGCATCTCCCAGCGCACGCCGGCGCTGATGAACAGGTTGGACAACACGGCCCACTTGTCCTGCAGGAACATGCCGTAGTTCGTGGTGCTGGTGACCTCGTTCCAGCCCGGGGCGCGGATACCGGCACCCAGCGGAGTGGCGATCGCCCGCAGCTCGCCTTCCTCTTTGCGGACGCGACCGAAGCCGAACGAGCTGCGGCTGTCGGGGTTGTCCGTGTCGACGACAACGATGCGGTGGTTGTCGACCCGCGAGGCGTTGTTGATGATGTAGCCGTCTTCGGGGTCGTAGCAGTATTCGCCACCCCCGCTCTGTCCCGCCGCGCAGTTGTCGAAGAAGTCAGAGTCGTTGCGACCCGAGTAGCGGCTGTTTTGCGAACTCTGCTGAAACTCGGCTTGGGCGCCGTACTTGAGCTGGTGGGAGCCCGCGCGCCGCGTGCTGATGAAGTGCGTCAACGCGAACCGGGCCTCGGCCCGTCGCGACTTCGCGACCGAGTAGTTGCCGATACCACCCGAGAGCCAGCGACGTGTCGGACACGCGAGGCCGGGAAGGTCGGAACGGTTGCAGGCGTCTTCCACGCCGGCGACCAAAGAACGCTTGTTGTCTTGGTCGAGGAACGTGAAGAGGTTGGCGCCCTGGGCATCCTGCTGCTGGGTCGCGGTCTGGTCGTAGAACTCGGGGTTGTCGAGTCGCCACGCCTCTTCGCTTGCGAACTGCGAGAACGCGAGGTTCGCGTCGATCTCGAGCTTGTCGTCCGCCACCCGGCCCAGGTAGCCGAGGGTCACGGTCGTGTTGTTGCCGCGGTCCCACCCAAAGTGGTCGTTGACCACCCCGTTGGCCGTGTTCGCGCCGCCGCCGAGGGGGTCGGCGTTTTGTGCCGTCCCGAAGGATGAAGGGTCGAGGCTCAGCGCCGGGCGACGGTAGGAGCGGCGCTGGAATTCAGGCCCGCCAAACACGGTCGCGCGCAAACGGTGCTTGGGGTTGATCGCCCAGTCGATTCCGATTTGGTAGCCGATGCCCACGCTTCCGGTGCGGAACCGCTGCTCGGCGAACTTCTCTGTCTGAATGTAGTCACCACCATCGACGCAGTCGAAGTCGCCGTTGGTGAAGGGGCAGTCCTCGAATCCGCCCGATCCGTCCTTGTCGACCCGCGAGTGGAAGGATTGAATCAGCGATGCGCGGCCGCCGCTGGCCGAGATGCCGGCCGACCAGAACAACTTGTCCTTGATGATCGGACCGCTGGCGATGACGACGCCCTGCAGCAAGTAGTCGGGAACCTCGATCGCCCGAACGGCATTGTCGGTCGCCAGGATGAATCGCGGCTGCGCGAGGCGAGGCGTGTACGTGAAGCGGGCGACACCACGAACCTTGTTGGTGCCGGAGACTCGACGGGCCGTGATCTGACCACCCGCCGCGCCACCGAACTCGGCCGCGTATCCAGATTCCTGGACGTCGACCTCTTCGATGAACTCCTGAACGATCGAGGCGCCGACCGTACCGAAGCTCGGGTTGTTCACGTTCGCGCCCTCGACCGTGTACTTGGACTCGGCAGAGGTCGTACCCGCCAGGGAGATGCCCGCGGAGTCCCGGGAGGCCGTGGCCGAAGCCTCGACCACCTGGGTGAAGTCGCGGCCGGCGGTCTCACCGACCGGGATGTTCCGGAACTCGTCCATCGAGACGGTCACACCGGTCGACGTGTCTTGCTTGACCGCGACGGGCTTGACGCGAATCGTCCGCTTGAAGTCGTCGTTGGGGTCGATCTTGAAGTTCGCGCGAAACTTCGCGCCCCTGGGGAGGGTCGTGACTTTCGAGATGTCGGCTTGGCCGGCGAGAACCTGGATCGTGTAGGTGCCCGGAGGCAGCGACTTGAACGCGTACAGACCGTTGGCGTTGGTGGTGGCTTCGCGCGTGCCCTGCAGGCAGTTGCACTGAAGCACGACGATGGCGTTCGCCATCCGATCGCCGGTCTTGTCGTTGGTCACCACGCCGCTGATCGAACCGTTTTCGGCGGCTTGAGCGGACTGGGGTGCGAGCAAGATGGCACCGGTGGCGGCAAGGCCAACAACCGGGGCACAGACCGACAACGGCAGGGTCAGGAAAAGTGTCTTGAGCGAACGAGCGCGGTTCACGATGGGCTCCTTCTCGGGCCTGGGGTCACTCTTGGAATCAGGTGCGTGCGGTGCAGAGAGCATGAGGACCTTCGGTGTCGAAAACTTCGATACACCATCCCAGGGGCCCAAATTTTCGGGCTGCGCTCGTATATCACAAGGACGCTACGACTAGCACCGGGTCCGGGATGGCTTCGCACCGGTGTGTGTTTTGGTAGGGAGTCCACCTTGGGAGGTCTCAACGGCGTTGCCGGCCTCGGCTTACGCCCTGAGCCTTCCATCCGCGGCGGAAGGGATGGATTCCCTCAGCGTTGAGCATTCGCACGATAGCGAGCGATCTCCGCAACATGACGTGGCACCCAGGATCGCCGCCGCAGGCTGGTCCGGGCTAGAAACGACCGGACAGCACGAGCCCGTGACGGGTCGGCGAGATGCGCAGCTCGGCGAGGCCCCGCTCCCATTGCTTGGTGCGCTTGTTGCCCTCGTTGAACACGAGGCCACCGGCAACCAGCCCCACGACGCCAACGCCGCCGAGGCCCAGGCCCATGGCAACAGAGAGCGTGTTGGCACTGTTGCCGTTGCTGCGCCAGGTGTCGATCTCCCCCTGGATGCGGTCGCATTCCGCTCCGGGTTCACCGTTGTCGCAGCCTCGGTCCTCCTGCTCCTGAAGCGAGTTCCCAAGCTTGGAGCTGAACTCTTGGCCCTTGATGCCATAAAAGGCCGCGAGCGCCACACCGGTGAGCGCGATCGCGCCGCCGCCGACCATGGTGCCCATCCCGGCCAAGCGCAGCTTCCGACCGGGGTCCGGCCCCATCTTTTCGCGCAGCTCGTCCCCGTCGGTGGGTTCGACAACGACGGCCGGCGGCGGCTTGTCGTCCTCGGCGGCCTGCTCAGCCTCCGCGATCATCGCATCGAGCTCGCTCAATCGCTCGGGCGCATCGTCAGGATCGATGTCGGGGTTCGCCTTGGCGACCTTGATGAAGTTGTCCAAGATCGCCCGCGCCCGCCGGAGGTCGGCGAGGTCGTTGGAGATCGTGTACAGGCCTTTATAGGCCAGCGAGATGTTGTAGAGCAGCAGTCCGTTGTCGGAGAGGTCGTACGCCTTCTCCCACTTGTCGACCGCGGTCTTGAAGTCCCCGAGACGATATGCCTTACGGCCCTCGTCATAGAGTTCTTCAGGCGTGGGTTCAGCTGCGCGGGCGAGCGCGGGCCTGGGAGTCACCACCACCATCCCGCCCAGCAAGCTGGTGGCCAGCGCAAGGCTCCAAGCACGCAAGGAGCGGGAACGAAACATCGTCCGAGAACAGCGCCGCATAGGCCGCTCGAAGGCTATCACAGGTCGACCAGCTGCACGTCTTCGGCGCGAAGCGGTGTACAGAGGAAACCCGAGCCGACCCTCGCAAAACGTTCAGCGTCGTCGGTGGCCAGCAGCGAGAGCTGTCCAAGGTCCGAGCTTGCAGAGGCGAGCCCGAGCTGCTCGAGGAGAGTGCACACCGCACGCGCCGTGGTCCGAGCCGAATCGACCACCGTCACGCCCGGTCCCACGACGCGCTGGACCACGGCACTGAGCACCGGAAAGTGAGTACAGCCTAAAACCACGGTGTCCAGGGCAGCATCCGAGGCCAGGTGCGGTCCAAGGTAGCGCCGGGCAGCCAGCTCCGGAACATCGCCATGCGTCCACGCCTCCTCGGCCAGCGCAACGAACAGCGGGCACGGCTGTCCGAGCACAACGGCATCCGGAATCCGCTGCCTGATCGCGCGTTCATAGGCGCCTCCACGAATGGTGCCTTCGGTCCCCGTGATGAGGATGTGACCGGACGAGGTCGCGGCACAGGCCGCTTCCGCCCCGGGCTCCACCACCCCCACGACGGGCAAGGGCCCAAACTGCTCACGAAGGGTCTCGACTGCGACCGCGGAGACCGTGTTGCAGGCGATGACCAGAAGCTTCACCCCGCGTTCCACCAAGACCTGCGCGGACTGCTTGGCATAGCGCTCGACCGTCTTGGGGCTCTTCGTTCCGTACGGAAGCCGCGCGGTGTCCCCCAGATAAAGGAACGACTCCCGCGGCAACGAGGCGCGTAGCTCCCGAAGGACGGTCAGCCCACCAACGCCGGAGTCGAACACTCCAATGGGAAGCGACTGCGGGTCCGTACTCATCCGCGCACGAGGATGTTCTTGGCGATGACGAGTCGCTGAATCTGCGAGGTTCCCTCGTAGATCTGCATGAGCTTGGCGTCGCGCATGAGTTTCTCGACCGGGTACTCCTTGGTGTAGCCGTAGCCGCCGAAGATCTGTACGGCGTCGGTGGTGCACTTCATCGCCAGATCGGCCCCCATCGCCTTCGCCATCGCAGAGGTGCTGGTCCGCTTGATGTCATTGTCGACCTCCCACGCGGCCTTGCTGTACAGCAGACGCGTCGTCTCGTAGGCCATGGCCATCTCGGCGATCATGAACTGGATCGCCTGGTGCTCGGCGATCGGCACGCCGAACGTCTTGCGCTCCTTGGCATACTTGGCCGACTCGTCCAAGGCGCGGCGGATGAGGCCAGCACACTGGGCGGCGATCATCGGTCGCGACTTGTCAAAGGTCTCCATCGCGATCGAAAAACCGCGGCCCACCTCGCCGATGATGTTCTCAGGCCCCAGCTTGACGTCGTCGAACAGGACGTCGCAGGTGTTCGACGCCCGCTGTCCGAGCTTGTTTTCTTTCTTGCCGACGCTCACGCCCGGTGCGTCCGCCGACACGACAAAGCCAGTGATTCCCTTGTGCCCCAGCGCAGGGTCGACGGTGGCGAAGCCGGTGTAGAACTTGGCGTGGGCCGCATTGGTGATCCACCGCTTTTGGCCGCTGAGAATCCAGCCGTCGCCGTCCTTGACCAGCTTCGTCCGCATCGCGGCCACGTCGGATCCGGCCTCGGGCTCGGAGCAGCAGTAGCTGACGAAGCACATCTCCTCGGAGAGCTTGGTCAGCCACTGTTCCTTCTGCGCCTCGGTCCCACCGATCATCAGCGGCAGCGCGCCGAGGTGGTTGCACACGATGCTGGTGGAGATCGCCGCACAGCCGTACGCCAGCTCCTCGGCGATGAGGCAGCCCTGCACGGTGCTGACCTCCAGGCCGCCGACAGACTCGGGTAGCTCGACGTTCATCAGTCCGAGTTCCCATGCGGCCTGGAACACCTCCATGGGCATTTCTCCGAGTTCGTCGTACTCGCCCGCGACCGGGATCATCGACTCCTTCGCGAACTTGCGCGCGGTGTCGGCCAGGGCGAGCGAATCTTCGGAGTATGCCGGCGAGAACATCCATCCCTGTCTAGCAGACCCTCACGCCGCTCCGCCATGGCTCACACGCAGCACGAACGCACGGATCTGGGCGTTGCAACGCCGGACGGACTACTCGGACGCGCTGCTGTCCCGGGCGGCCCGGCGCGCTGCTCGAGCAGCTCGGCGCTGCGCCTTGTGGTCCGCTTCGGCCTTCTCTCCGGTCGCGGCCCGACCACCAAACACGAACCCGATGACCAATCCCAGCCCAAGGAGCCCTGGAATGTAGATGAAGTGGGCGAGCGTCATGGAGGACCTACGAGGAGAGGCGGCGCTGCAGATCAGCGACTTCGATGGCCTGTCGGGAACCTCGGCGCCACAGCATCACGCCATAGATCGCGAACAGGCTCCAGATGACGCCGTAGGCCCACACGATGTGCTCGTAGTCGGAGGCCGTCTTGGCCGCCGCCTCCGACTCGCAGGCACGGACACAGGCGATCGGCTGCTGGTCGAGGTTTTGGACGGGGTCGTATTCGGCGCGCGGGGGGGTTTGTGCGGGGGCAGCCATCAGGCGTCTCCAGATC
>CAYGTG010000165.1:8431-11008 GCA_964352485.1 uncultured Nannocystaceae bacterium
CCCCCCCGCCCCCCCCCCCCCCCCCCCCCCCCGCGCGCCCCCCCCCCTCCGGCGGCTCCAGCCCCGGGCGGGGGTGCAGGTTTGGTCACGCCGCTGTCATCGTGTTCGACCCAAGCCTCGTCCAAGTTCACGTCTGTGAGCTCTTGCTGGACCCGGATGAGCAACAGAGCCATCGAGGTGAGCAGCAGAGCGATCAGGGCGGGCCACAACGCAGCCCACATGCTCGCGGGAAGCGAACCGGCCACGTCGTTGGACGGGTGCGTGGTCTTCCAGATCTTCACCGCGTAGTAGATCACCGGAACATCGATCGCTCCGAAGATAGCCAACGCCGCGGCGAGACGTTCGGATCCCGCGGCGCCGTAGTGGCGGACCAACACGTAGGCGGCGAAAATCAGCCACAGCAGGCCCGTCGACACCTGACGAGCATCCCAGGTCCAGGCCTTGCCCCACGTGGCGTGTCCCCAGATGGGGCCGGTGATCAGCACCCCCAAGCCCGTGACCAAGACGAGCTCGGCCGCCGCGATCGAGACCGCTTCGGCCCGCTTGGAATCCCGGCGAAGCTGAATGCCGGCCGCCACACCGCAGACGACGGCGAGCAGCATCATGATCCACGCCAGCGGTACGTGGAAGTAGAAGATCTTCTGCACGGTGCCCATCTGGTTCTCGATCGGAGTGTCGAGAAAGATGGTCTTCACGCTAACGGGAAAGATCAGCGCGGCCGCGCCGAGGAACGCGATCGGGAGGATTTTTTTCATCGACGCCTCCGCGCGGCACGAGCGGTGCCGCGACGTTTTTGGGGCACCCCTACGAGAACGGGCTCAAACAGCCACGCTCCAACGACGAACGCCAAGACGTTGGTCGCGGTGAGCTGCCCCAGGTAGGTGGTGAAGGATTCGTGGCCTTCGAGCAGGGACCGGGTGGCCACCAGCGCGAACAGCAAAGAGGGCATGGTCAGCGGATACAAGATGACCGACAACAAGACGTTCTTGCCGCTGCTGCTGGCAAGCCCAGCCGCGAACAGTGTGCCCACGCCGGCATAGGCGGTGCAGCCCATCAAGACGAGCGCGGCAGTCGCCAACGGGCGCTCCGCAAACGGCTGCGCAGCGGGAAAGAGCAAGGTCAGGCCCAGCACCGTGATGAGCGAGCAGCCCAGCAAGATGACCAGGGTGACAAACGCCTTGGCCAAGTAGATGGAGACTCTCTCGACCGGGGCGACCAACAGGGCGCGAAGCGTGTCGAACTCGCGCTCCCGCGTGAAGATCCGGCCCAACGTCAGCGCGCCGACGAATGCGACCGAGAGCCATAACATTCCGGGCACTGCGAGCGGCTGGGACGACACTCCGAGCGCGGAGAACGACATGCCGAGCATGATGAGCACGACCAAGCTGAAGAACGAGGACGTCAGAATGAGCTCGAGATCTCGAGCTTCCTGCCGGAGGTCATTGACCGCCAGCAACCACGCTTGACGGAGCGCCACCATGCCGAGAAAGGTTGTAACACGGCCGGACCCCGCCGCCGGATAGCCCGCAGGTCCTGCGACCGCACCGTTCACGCCCTGGCCTCGACCCGGACCGCAGGCATGCGTCCAGCCAGCTCCCGGACTCTGGGTCCGAACGTCTCATCGTCGGGGGCCCGGGGCACCGCACCCGCGATCACGCCTTGTTCGAGCAGCACGACGCGGTCGGCGACCGAAACCAGTGCCTCGAGATCATGGGAAATCAGCAGAATCGCGGCGCCGCGGTCCCGCTCTTCGGCCAGCACCGAAGCCAGCAGCGCCCGTCCCGGCCGGTCGAGCGCGGTGAACGGCTCGTCGAGCAGCAGCATCTCGGGCTTCCCCAGCAGCGCACGGGCCAGCGCCAGGCGCTGAAGCATTCCGCGAGAGAAGGTTCCGGCCTGACGATCTGCGGCGTAGCCCAGCCCAAGCTTGTCCAGCGTCGGCAGCAGCGGCTCACTGTGGCAGCCTGCATGGGCCCGAAGCTTCGCGAACAGCTCCAGGTTTTCGAGCGCCGTCAGACGCGGATAGGTCTGCGCGGTGTGGCTGACGACGGCAAAACGCGCCCGTTCGTCCCGCCCCACACCTTCGCTGCCGGCGAAGAGTCGCTGGCCGCGGCTGGGTGGCATGAGCCCGGCGATGATCGACAGCAGCGTGCTCTTGCCCGCACCGTTGGCCCCGATCAGCCCAACGATTTCACCGCCCCGCAGGTCGAGGTCGAGCCCGCGAAGCACCGCCAAGCGACCGAAGTGCTTGCTGATGTCTCGCAGGCTGAGCAGGGCGGTTGCGTCCATTAGGAAGCGGCCGCAGGCGAATCGAGCACCTCGAGCTGGCGGATCACGCGGTCCAGCTCCGAGAGCAGCGCCTCGCTGCGGTTGGAGTCACCTTTGGCCGACTCGAGGTCGAGCAAGAGCCGGTCGCGCTGGGCCTGAAGCTGGTCCTTCTTGGTCGGCCGGGCTCGCAGGAGACCGAAGAGCGTGATCACCCCGAATCCCCCCAGTGACCACCACGCGATGTTCTCGACGAGTGGGTCCCGATGACGAAGGTTCGTCATCGTGAACGACACCGTCTCGCCGCGGCTGTAC
>CAYGTG010000166.1:0-8035 GCA_964352485.1 uncultured Nannocystaceae bacterium
GCATCGAGCTGGAGCCGCGATACCAGCCGCGGTTCGAGTTGCGAAACAACAGCAAAACATAACGCGCCTTACCGAAAAATCTCAAATCAAAGCATACTGTCGCCGATGGATGCGACTGACACCAAGGCCATGGGGACCCGCCGCTGTTCTTCTGCTCGCCGCCGGATGCGGGTCGGCAAGCGGTGATGACTCGGCCGGTGGTTCGGCCACCGACGGCATCATGACCGCCGGACAATCGGATTCGGCCGACACGGATGGATCTGCCGAGGCCAGCGACACGGCGGAAAGTGACTCGGCGACCGCGAGCGGCAGCACCGGAAGCCAGACCGGGTCGACCAGCGATTCGTCGGCCTCGGACACGGACTCAAACTCGGCGAGCGGAAGCACAGGAGTCCAAAGCTCCGACACCGACGCGGGAAGCAGCACCGGCGAGGCCGAATGTGCGGCGGTCAGTGCCGAAGCGGAGCTCGTCCCGCTTCCCGCCGACATCATCATCGTCGTCGACAACTCGGGATCGATGTCGTTCGAGGCGACCGAGGTGCAAGAGCGGCTCAACGACTTCAGCACTCAGATCCTCGCGAGCGGCGTGGATGCTCAGGTCGTCCTGATCTCGAGCTATCCCGGCGATGGAAACGGAATCTGCATCGATGCGCCCCTGGGCAGCGGGCTCTGCCCCGATGACGACAACAACCTGCCCGTGTTTCGTCATGTCGACATCCGAGTCGGCAGCCACGACGCATGGGAAGTGCTGCTCGACAGCTCCGCGGATTGGAACGAGTCGATTCGCGAACAGTCGTCCAAACACGTGGTCATCATCAGCGACGACGACCCGAACATGTCCGGCGACAACTTCAACACGGACTTCCTCGCCCTCGATCCGAGCTACGAGGGCTACTTCCACCACTCGGTCGTCTCGCACTCCGATTGCGACAGCGCGGCGAGCATTGGGCAGGACTACATCGACCTGTCCGACGCCACCGGCGGTATCGCGGCCGATCTCTGCGACCAGGATTTTCAGGCCGTCTTCGATGCGCTGACCACCGCGGTCCTCGACGGCACCGAAGTCGCCTGTGAGTTCGCGATTCCCGAGCCCCCCGCGGGCGAGGTTCTCGACCCGGACGAGGTGAACGTCGAGATCGGGTCTGCCATGGGCCCCCTCGACGCGATTCCGCGCGTGAACGACCTGGACGAGTGCGCCGGCGTGCCTGAGGGCTGGTACTACGACGACGCCAAGGACCCGACGATGATCTTCCTGTGCCCGCAGACGTGCGAGACGGTCCAAGGGATGAAGGACGGGGTCATCAACATCGGCTTCGGCTGCGAGACGATCTTGCCCGGCTGACGTCCCCACTGTTGCATCACGGGAACCCGGTCTCGACGAGGCGGCATCTGCCCCTCGTGCATCACTTGGCACGAGGCTTGCTCTCGGACACGCCTCGCATGCGCCCCGAAACCCGACTCGCGTTCGTCCTGCTGTGCTCGCTGGGCGGCTGCACGAAGGCTGATCATGCTCAGGCGCCCGAGGACGGCCGCCCGGCGAGACGCGGGCCGGTGGCCTGCGCCGGCGATCGCCTGCTGACCGGTTCCCAAATCGGCACCCAGAGGTTCCGTCCGGGTTCCCTAGATGTCCTGCAGATCTCGGCCGACGGGCAGCAGATGATGACCGCCGGAGGCTCGAAGGTGATCCTGTGGGATCCCCAGACCGGGCAGCGGCGCAAGACGTTCGACGCATGGATGGGCGCGGCCAGCCTGTCCGCGGACGGCAAGCGCGTCGCGGTCGCCGACTCCGGGCTGCTGGAGTCGAGGTTGGTCATCGTCGAGACGGCCTCCGGCGACGAGGTCCACGCGTGGCCGATGGAGTCTGGTGAAGTCGACCAGGTCGCGATCGGGCCGGCGGGACAGCGCGTCGCGATCGCGCGGGACGGCGTCGTGGAGCTGCGCGACGCACAGCAGACCAAGCGCCTCGGTGCGTTGGACGAGGAGACCCGGACGCTCGCGTTCTCTGGCGCCCGCGTGGCCGCGGGAGGGGCGAAAGGGCAGCTGCGGCTTTGGGACGTCGAGACCGGCACCGAGATCAATCTCGACACGGACGAGCGAGTCCATGTGATGGCGACGAGCTTCTCCGCCGACGGGGCGGTGCTGGCAGCCGTCGACACCGAGGGCCAGGTCCGGCTCTTCGACGCAGCCGATGGCACGCCGCGGGGCTCCTTCGACGCGACCGCACCTGGCGAGCCGTCCGAGCTGCGCAAGGTCGCGGTCTCCAATGGCGCGAGGCGGGTGCTGGTCGGCAGCTGGAGCGGTGTGATCTCGCTGTGGGACCCGCAGCAGACGGATCCGGTCGCGGTGCTGGCCGAGGGCCTGATCGTCTCGGGCGGCGTTGCGTTCACGCCCGATGGCGAGACCGCGGTCGCCGCGGTGCACGAAGGCGCGATCCGGTTCTGGGACGCCCAAAGCGGCGCCGAGCGGCCTGCTGTCGAGCCCGGCAACATGGCCGCGGTCGACGGCGTGATCTGGCTCGACCAGCACCGGGTCGTCACGGCCGCCGGGGGTCATGCGGCCAACGTCTGGGACCTTCGGTGCGGCGAGCTCGAGGCGCAGCTGGACGGACATGAGCGCCGCGTCGAGCACGTCGTGGCCAGCCGAGACGCTGGGCTGCTCGTCACCGGGGACGCCGGGGGCAGCGTGCGCGTGTGGGACGGCGCGTCACTGAAGCTGAAGCACCACGACGACGCCAGCGGTGACGCCGTCGATGCCCTGGCCATCTCGGGCGACGGGCGACGGCTGGCACTTGCACGACGATCGGGACTGACCGTCCGCGACGAGGACTTCGCCGTGGTGTGGGCGCAGCCCAGGGGAAGCGGCGACGACGTGTACACGGCCGTGGCCGCGGCACCCGATGGCTCGCTCCTGGTCGTCGGAGACAGCATGGGCAAGCTGCGCTGGCTGGACATGAGAAGTGGAGGGCTCCTGGCCGTCCGAGAGGATGACCACGCGTCCAACATCCGTGCGATCCGCTTCTCCCCAAGCGGGGATCGCCTGGCAACCGCAGCGTCCGACACGATCCGCATCTACGACGCCAAGACCGGACAGCTCCAGACCAGCATGAGCACGCCGGGCTGGTCCGTTTCCGACCCGTCGTGGTTCTCCGACGAGGTCCGACTCGGGTTCGGGGACTCCGACGGCCATCTATGGATCGTCGACGCGACCTCCGGCGACGTCATGCGCAGCGCCGCCGTCGAGGACCTCGACATCGGCGTCGTCGCCGTCCGTGCCGACGATCAGGCGTTGGTGACCGGCCACGACGACTCCTCGACGCGAGTGTGGCTTCCGGGCGAGCTCACAGACGTCGCCGACACCCCCCTCGAGGTGACGCGCCAGTTCACGACGGGCGCGCCTCCGCTCCTGAGCGGTTCCACGAAGCAGTGTCCTGCCAACACGAAGGACGACGAGCTCCCGGGCTGTGCGACCGCCGAGCGGATCACCTCGACCTTCTTGGTCCGTGACAACGGTGGCGACGTCGCGCTCTCGAGGGATGGCGCATTGCTGGCCTCGCCCTCTGGCGAGCAAGTCTCGATCATCGAGGTGGCCAACGGAAGCGTGCGAAGTCGCCTCGGCTGCTGCGAGTACGGGGGTCCCGAGGCCGCGGCCTTCTCCGCGGATGCGAGTCGGATCGCCATCACCGCGGGGCTCGGCAAGACCCGGACCTGGAGCGTGAACACCGGCCTCCCCACGAGCACCTGGAACGTCGATGCCGTCGTGATCGAAGCGGCCGAGGGCGGGACGTGGGCCGCCGCCTCCGAAGACGGCGGCCTCTTCCTGATCGACGCCGAGGGGAAGATCTCGAAGGTGCTCGCCCCCGATGCCGACGGTGGGTACGAGGCCTACGACGCGCGCACGCAGCTGTCCTTCTCCTCGGACGGGTCCGAGCTGCTCGTTCGCACCAGTGCGTCCTTGGAGCTGTGGGACACCGAGACGGGCGAGGTGTCGGATCCCTTCTCCGGTGGTGATGTCCCCGACCCCGTCGAGGACACGGAGTGGCTGCTGTGGTCTTCGCTGGACGCCGAGGACCGACTCGAGCTCGTCACCACCGGCCATCGATACACGCAGAAGAAGCACGGCGCGTGGTCGCCCCGCGCGACTCCGCTTCGCCTACGCGAAGCCGACGCCCTCGAAGACTTCGCGTGCGCGTCGCACCCCCCATCCTGCGCAGCGCTGACCGAGGACGGCCTCGCGGTGGGCTCGAAGGGCAAGCCATCGCTCCGGGTCCCAGGAGAGATCGCCGCGTACGCGTTCGCGCGATCCGGCGAGCGCATCGCGATCTCCGATGGGCGCGGCGTCGGGGTCTGGGACGTCGCCACCGGGCGACGGTTGACGCCCGAACCCATCCCCGCCCCGCGCCGCATCGCGATGCTCCCCGAGGGTCTGGCCACGTCCCATGATGACCACCTACGCCTTTGGAAACCGAACGGCGCGTCCCGATCCCTCGCGCTGAGTCTCACAGAGATCGCGCCCGCCTCGGACGGACACCTCTTGGGCCTGGATGACGAAGGGCTCGTCCGCGTCGCCCTCGAAACTGGCACACGTACGGTGCTCTCGGCCGGATCCTACTGGGACATGGCGGTGTCGGGCGACGGCACGCGGGTTGTGGTGCTGATGACCGACGACGACGATGTGACCACGCTCCGCGTCATCGATGTCGCCGACGGCCGCGAGGTCTGGACCCGCCTGGTGCCCGGCGGACGCGGCATCGCCCTCTCGGAGGACGGCACCAAGGTGGCGTTCGGCACCCCCGAGACCGTGGAGCTGTGGGAGCTCGGCAAGCGAAGGGTTGCCACGATGCAGGTCGAGCACGACGTATCCCAGCTGGCGTTCACCCGTGAGGAGGCGAAGCTCGTCACCCTCGGCAACGGGCACATCGACGTCTACGACACCACAGACGGCCGCGAGCTCGAGTCGTTCGCCGACGGGTTGGGCATCAATGTCTTCGTGGTCGCGCCCGACGGCCGGACCCTCGTCACCGGTGGTGACGACGGCCTCCTACGTCTCTTCGACGTGGCCGAAGGCCGTCAGATCGCCGGCGTCGACGGCCACGATGCGCCGATCGATGACCTACGCGCCGGCGGTCCGCCGCTGCGCGTCGCCACGATGGACGCGCGGGGCCGAACCCTCGAGTGGGACCTCTCGCCCCTGCTCGAGTGAGGTCCGTGCGATTTCGGCCGCACCACCTGAACGAAGGGTGCATCGCTGTGGCGGCGCACCATGACCCGCGCACGACGGGCTTCCCCGAAGTGACTCTCAGATGGTCGCCGCACAGACCGCCTGGTCCCGCTCGATGTCACATCCCTGGATCGTGCCCACCCGGTCTTCGACAATCCTGGGGGCAGAATCTGGGGCAGAAATTCTGGTGAAACACCCGGGGGGGGTCGACTCGTCTACCGCTGCAGGACCCGCTGGACCGTAGCCCGCGATGGGCGGTTCGCAGCTGTCGGTCCCACGCGGAAGCAACCTCCACACACAGGAAACAAACACATGTCTGAACCAAACATCATTGTGACTGATTACCAGCAGCGACTCGAGGACGGAGAATTCAACGATGCCGTCGTTGTCTTTGCCGTCCACCGTCCCCCCGACGAGACAGCCGCAAGGCCGCCCGGTTGCATCGAGCTGCTCCACGAGGAGTGCATTCGGGCGCAGTAGGCGAGCCAAGTGCTTCGCGTGGAGCCCGGACCACAGATCGTCACACTCTTTCCTATCCGGCCCTCTGCAGCTGGAACAACGGCACCTCGAATCCCGCCAGCGTCTCGGTCCATCCGATCGCGAGGGCGGTGAGAGGATCGACGACCGCCGGCTTGCGGGAGTCGAATCGCATCACCGAGTCTGCGAGGAAGCCTCGGCCCAGGGCCGCACCTGCCAATGGGGCCACGCGCCCGAGGATCCACGCCCGCATGTCACTGCCCGGTCCCCTGCCGGGCGACAGCGCAGGCGCACCAAATGACAGCAGGAGGTGCCGGGCGACCACCTCGGGGGTGCTCTTCCAAGGAAGCAGGCAAAACTCGAGTCGGTCACGGTTGAACCGGTTCGAGCGCCAGGTCGTGGGTGAACAGTTCAGCTCTGGTGTCGCGATGACCACAGCCCCGTTGTCCTTCGGGACGAACGGAGCGAGCTCATGCATCAGCTCTCCGACCGCCCTGTGGTCGAGTCGGTCGAGGGTGCGCTCGTGAAGCTTCCTTTTCTCGAGGATGAATGGCGCGAGAGGGCGCCACTGTAGATCGACCTCATAGCGGGCCGCCTCGGCGGATAGAAGTCTGCAAGCGTACTTCAGCGGTGCTTCAAGCAACCGACCCGCCGGCCCACTCAAGCTCGCAACGATGAGCTCCGTTCCGCCGACGAGACGCCGCGCACAACCAACTCCCCGGGCCTGGCTCACGAAGGCCCCCAGACCCACGTGTCCATCGGACCGGAGGCGGTCGTAGACCCACTGCGTCACCTTGTCGATTGGGTCCACGCTGTGCATGGGGTGCGTGCGATGCCGCCGCCAGAGCTTCGGGTAGAGTTTCCGGAGCCCTTCTTCATCATCGCCGAGGGACGGCGTCAGGAATCGCGATGGCGTCAGCCCCTCGGAGTCACCGGCGATCACCCACGCCAGCTCCGGCGAATCTCTGGGCTCGAGGCCTGCGAGTCGGTCGGGATTCGCGAGCACGTCCTGGTAGGTCTCCCGACCCTGCGCGACGAGCCACGCTCTGAGGCCGAAGAACGTGGCCCGGTCCATGCCGAGCCACGCAATCCGCCCCGCATCCCAGAGCCGACCATCATTCGCGTACCCCATCAGTCCTCGGTAGCAGGCGCGGAACTCTTCGAGCGTCTTCGCGTCGAGGTCCTCCAGCAGGACGCCAAGGGCCTCCAGTTGGTCTACGGACGTCCGCGTCCCGTCCAGCAGCGTCCAGAACTCGCCGACGTCCATGTCGGGCCAACTCGCCGCGCTCGTTTGCCATTCCCGGGACGTTTTGCGGACTGCAGCGCAGCTACGCCCTGACGCGAGGAATTCATCACCGCGGGGACGTACGGTCTCCTGCGGTCCCTTGAGCATGGGGCGCCCCAGTCCTTCGCAGAATGAGGAGGGCCACGAGGTCAGCGCGCGGTGCAGCGCGCGGTGCACCTCGCGAAGCTCAGGGGCACGTGAGCGCAGGCGGACAGCTGTGCGCCCCTGCCCATGCATAGGCGCCGACCCTGGGTCGAACCGGCGTACGAGCTGTCAGTCACCGAGGCCCGCAACGCAGACCGTTCAGCCTGCCGATCCCGGTTCCGTGGGCGTGACGGGCTGGACGGGTGCCGCCGGCTGGACGGGCGCTGCTGCCTTCACCTTGGCCACCTCGCGAGTCGGCGGTGCATCCCCACCGAGCTGCAGGTCGTCCTTGAGCGCCACGCACCGGCCACGGACCGACGCCTCGTAGCGAACCACGTTGACGATCAGCAGCGGGACGATGACGCGACGGTGCTTGGCGTGCGGCATCATCAGCGCGTCGCAACCGGTCACTTTGCCCACGGCGTTGTAGTAGGCGTTCTCCTCCACCTCGGTCGTGTTCGTCTGGCCACCGACAGGGAACGAGAGGAAGAACCAGCGCGTGGCCTCTGCCTCACCAGCGCTGGTGTCCAGCACCTCGTATTCGTCTCGGGTCAGCGTGTTGATGTCGCGACCGGTCTGCGCCACGGAGACGCTGGTGGAGACGCTGGTGTCTCCTTTGCCGCGTCGACCCCGGAACAAGCCGCAGCCCGGAGCCGGCAGCGCGATGAGGGTGACAAGAGTGCCAAGAATCAAACGACGCGATCGCATGCGTGCTTTTAGGACGAGCCTGGCCTCAATCCAAGAACGGGCGCACGACCGTCTGGAGATCGGACGAGACTGGCGTCACGAACGGAGCGTCGTCATGAAGTCCGAGACGATGTCCTCGGGGTCCTCAAGTCCGACCGACACCCGAATCAGAGCATCGCTGACCCCCGCGGCCTCCCGCTCGGCCGGCGTCATGCCCTTGTGGGA
>CAYGTG010000166.1:8045-11006 GCA_964352485.1 uncultured Nannocystaceae bacterium
TGTAGCAGGGGCGGGTGACGAGCGTCTCCGGGCCCCCGAGGCTGGGAGCATTGACCGCCAAGGAGAACCCACGCACGAGCCGTGCTGCCGCGTCGCCGCCCCCCTCGACCTCGAAGCTGAGCATGCCGCCAAACCCGTCCAGGTACTCGCACGCGCGAGCGTGGTGGGGATGGGAGCTCAGCCCCGGGTAGTGCACGCAGGCCACGTTTTCGTGTCCTTCGAGTGCCTGGGCCAGCGTGAGTGCGGAAGCATTTTGATGGCGCACCCGGACGCCGAGCGTCTTGAGGCCGCGATGCAGCAGGAAGCACGTGTGGGGGTCGAGGCACGCGCCAAGATGGTCGAGCTTGCGACGCGCGACGTCGACCAAGGCGCTGCGGCCCGCGATCGCTCCGGCCACCAGGTCCGAATGTCCGTTGAGATACTTCGTTGCAGAATGCAACACCAGGTCGAACCCGAGCTCGATCGGACGCAGGTTGATCGGGCTCGCGAAGGTGTTGTCGACCATCGAGACCAGACCGCGCTTGGTTGCGAGTGCCGCAAGCTCGGGCAGCGCGGCCAGCTGCACCAGGGGATTGGCGAGCGACTCGCAGTAGAGCACCTTCGTGTTGGGGCGAATCGCCGCTTCGGCCTGTGCCGGCGAGTCACACGCAAAGAGTGAAACCTCGATCCCCAGCGCGGCGAGGTCTTCCATGAACAGCGCATGGGTGCCGCCGTACAGCGTGGACTGGGCGATGACGTGGTCGCCAGGCCTGAGCACCGAAAGCAGGGCGGTCGAGATCGCGGCCATTCCGCTGGCCGTGACCACCGCGGCTTCGGCACCTTCGATCGCCGCGATCTTGCCGTGCAGCGCCAGGTGGTTGGGGGTGTTGTTGAGCCTGAGGTAACGAACGTCGTGGTACGAGGCCGGCTCCCCACTCTCGAAGGTGGAGGTTTGGAAGATCGGCATGGCGACCGCGCCCTCGATGCGGGGCTCGGGCTCGCCGGCGTGAATCAGCTGGGTATCGAGACGACGTTTGGACATGGCGGGTTACTCCTTGAGAGCCTCTTCGGCTTCGCGGGCGGCGTCTTGTACAGCCTCGATCTCCTCGGCGGCTGCGCGGCTGCGGTCGATGTACTTCATGAACGCGGGCACCGTGATCCCGGCGACCAACCCCAGCAGGAAGCTTGCAGACATGGCCACCGGACCCACCCCACCCTCGACCTGCCCAGCACGAACCTTGTAGCGCAGCGTGCGGGGCGAGGACGGGTAGGCCGAGGCGAGCGCGCCATAACTCTGCGCCGAGTCGGCCCCCGCGATGACCTTGCCCAGCGCAGCCAGGGCGGCCTTGCCTTCGTCGGTCGTGGCGTCGGCGAACGACTCCATGGAGACGTGCAGCACCCGCTCTTTTTGGGGATGCGTCAACCACATCGCGACCGATGACAGCGGGCTGACGGCGTCGTAGGCGGCCGAGATGAGCTTGGGATCCGCAATGTCGGCCCCGGGCGTGGAGGCCACCGCGGCCTCGAGGGTCTCGCGGACCACGGACGCTTGGAGGGCGTCGAAGGGGAGGTAGAAGGCCATTGCGGTCTCCCCCGACCGAAGCGCAGCGGCGAGGTTGCCCGGCACCCCGTCCATCGCGGCGGCCTTGGGCTCGTAGCTCGCCACCGTCTTGACGGCTTCCTCGGAGGCTCCGAGCACCGCGCCGGCATACTTCCCGGCCGAGAACCCGTACGCGCTAGGCTCGAGCTTCAGCGCGTCGACCATCTTCTGGCCCGCCTCGTCGATGGCAAACTCGACGTGGAGGGCCTGGGTGGTGCTTCCGCCCACGTCCACAGGCTCGACCTTCACGGTGGAGCCCGGCGGGAGCTGGGCCGTGAGCATGTCCGCTTGAAGGGCTGCAAGCGAGACCAAGCCCGACGCGGGAAAGGGATCGTTGACGCCCACGAGCACCGCGCCCGCGGTCCCCTGCACGCCACCGACGAGCATCTCTCCGGTGAGCGTGTTGGCGACGTTCTTGACCGGGCCCGGCGCCTGGCCGATCTGATCGGCGAAGGCGGCCAGGGACAGCTTCCCCCAGATGAATGCAGCCCCGGGCGTCAGCATGCCAAGCGCCTCTGGCTTGGCCGCAACGAGGTACTTCCCGAGTTCTTCGGCAACCTCGGCCAGGCTGACCACCACGTGCATGCGACCGGGCGGTGTCGAGACCGCCCCCAGGACCGGACCTTCGGGGCCCTCCAACCGAAACAACGCGTTGCCCTGCTCGACGTCGAATCCCTTCAAGCGGTCCTCGAACGCGGCCACGAAGCTCGCCCCGTGCTTGCCCGGCGTCAGACCCTTCAACAACGCTTCGTCATCGCCGCATGCCGCAAACCCCGGCATCGCGGGCGGTGCAACGCACGTCGGCGGGAGGTCCGTGTCCTTCACGCCCACGGCCTTGAGCGCCACCTTGATCGCGCTCGGGTCGTCTGAGGCGGTTCCGTACACCAACGCACCGGGGCCCTCGAGAAAGACCACGCCCTTGTCCATGTCGACCTTGGCCTCGATCAGGGCGTCGCGGAGCTTGGAGATTTCCTCGAGGACGACCAGCGCCTCGGCCACATTCGCCTCCCCCTCGAAGCGCCGCAGAACCGTGGGCGCCGCCGTGCCCACGAACGCGTCGAACAGGCGCAGGAGCGCTGCCGGATCCCTCAGCGCGACGTAGTAGTCGTCCGCGCCGGGCACCAAGTCCAACAAAGGCTCCAGCGCGGCCGCGTACTCGACCTTGGGCTCGTCGGCTCCGGCCATGGGAGTCGCCGAAGGCGTCAGGCCCTTGGCCGCCTCCATCAGCGCCGGCTTCGCGACGAGCATGGGCTCGCCTCCCTCCGCCGCCTGCCCGGCCTTGCCCTCGGCGGGAGCACCGGGCTCGGCTGACTTGCAGGCCGACGTCGTGAGCGCCACGGCAAACGCACCGCATGCGAGCTTGGAGAGGTACGAGCGGATCA
>CAYGTG010000167.1:0-11002 GCA_964352485.1 uncultured Nannocystaceae bacterium
GCGCAGGCAGCTTCGCTGCCGAAGCGAGGGGAACCAAGAGGTTCCCCTCTCTGACTACTCCGCGTTGCGCTCTTCGTCTTCGCGGCGGGCGTGTTCTATCAGCAGGTACGAGACCGCCGTGATCGCGCCATCGTTCGCGGGACCGGGTAGCGGCTCTTCAGCGCTGCCCGCCGCCTGGAAGTCGAATTCGCCGCGCTGCCACCCAAGCATCTCGAACACCCGGTCGTGGGGATGAGCGTTGCTGCCGAGCGACTCGACCTTGGCCAATGCGCCGTTGCGCATGTGAAGCGTCGAACTCTCAGTGTCGCGGCGTAGACGCAGTGCGCCACTGCGTCGCTCAGACTCAAGAAATGCAAGCACGCTGCCCAACCGAACGTGCTCCAGTTCACCGCGCAGCCCGTGGCTGTCGGGCGTGGCCGGTAGCTGTCGTCGCCGAGTGACGACCCCGATGAGGCGCGCGGTGATCTCGTCAGCGGCCATGTCCTTGGGGAGGAAATCGTCGGCACCCATCCGGTAGCCCCTCAGGCGAGAGAGCTCGTCGGAGAGCCGGGTGAGGAAAACGACCGGCACCGATCGCAGCCGCTTGCGTTGGCGGATAGAGCGCAAGAGCGACCACCCGTCCATTTGGGGCATTTCAACGTCCGTCAAAATGACGTCGGGAAGCTTCTTGAGCGCGGCAGAGAGTGCCAACAACCCGTTCTCGGCGACGCGCACGCGCATCCCTCGAGCCCGCAAGATGTCGCCGAGTTCGATGCGATGGCTGACCGAGTCGTCCACCACCAGCACGTGCAGCGGATCCGCGACTGCGGGGTTCGGGATCGTGCTGGGCTCATCGTCCCGCCCCACGACACCATCGACGCAGTTCTCCAGCGTCTCTTTCTGGGCCGGATTGAGCGGCGCGAGTTCGACGACGGTATCGCCCTCGCGCGTAAGCGTGCGGGCGACCTGCCCGCGAAGGTAGAGGACCGCCTGATCCGGCAGGGTCAGCTTTACCCGGATGCTGGCCCCAGGTGCCGGCGGCGGATCGACGGGTAGGCGAAGCCGGCCCCCGCGCAAGCGGTCGGCGTACTCGACCACGAAGTCGTCCCGAGATCCGAATCTGACTCCGAAGGTTGGGACGGGGCGCCGCGTTTGCGCGTCCTGCTGCTCAGCTTCCCCCACGATGTACTCAAGCCTACGATTTTTTGTGGGGCTGCTCCAACAGTTTTGCGAGACGGGACGCGATCTGCGAGCTGCGCGAAGTCGAGCTTTCGAGATAAGGGCCAGGGTGCGGGGACTCGTGCATTCCTCTACACTCTCCCACAGTGATGCCGGACCAGCCCAGGCGGCCCGCGAACGCCCAGGAACGTTCGCGCCCACGTCCTGCCCGTCGCAAAAAAGCGGCGCCGGCCGCCGGACCGACGTCGGCTGTTCAGTCGGTCCTGTTCGCATTTTTATGGGTCCTGCTCGGGCTTGGCTCTCTGGCGAGCGCGGTTGTGGCCCTCTGGGTGGTCCTGTCCCTGTCCCGCGCAGCTGCCGGCGGGGGTGGAAACGCGTTCCTTCATTGGTTCACCGCGATCGCACTGACGCTCGGACTGCCGTTTGCGCTGGCGGCGTGGAAGCATCAGCAAGAGCCGCGCCGGATCAGCTTGACCATGGCCTGGCTCCCGATGGTGTGGAACACGGTGGGGCTGCTCGTCATGGCGCAGCTCGTCCCCGACATCGTCGGCGCGGCCCTTCGCGGTCAGGGTTCGAACATCGCGTCCGAGACCCTGGGCGAGTCGCATTCCGCCACCCGGGTGATGTCGGCGTTGGGCCATCACACCGCCGACGCGGTCGATCCTGAGCCGGTCCCGACGGTCCCCGATCGAGGAGTGTCCGCTCTGCCCCGTCGCTCAACCGATGTCGAGCTTGCGAAGGCGATCAGCGTTCCGCTCGAAGAACAGGGCACCGCGATCTTCGTCGACGTCGGCCTCGAAGGCTACGGAGGCCGCCACGCGAAGAAGACCTACCTCTTCGACACCGGCGCCTCGTACACGACGATCAGCAGCCAGGCAGCGGCCGAGCTCGGGATCGAGATCCCCGCCGACGCACCGATCCTCGAATTCGACACCGCCAAGGGCCGACGCGAGAGTCGAATGGTCTACCTGCCCGCGCTTCGGGTCGGGCAGGTCCGTATCGAAGGCCTCGTGGTCTCGGTCTGCGACAAGTGCATCAACGGGCGGCACACGGGCCTACTCGGCCAAAACGTGATGCGCCGTTTCCTCGCCCGCATCGATTTTCAAGGCGGCCGAATGCTGCTGGTACCCCGCGCCAGCGAGACCCGCCCCAACCGCGCCTACGACATCGGCCCCATGGTCGAGCTGGAAGTCGACGGAGACGCGGTGATGTGGGGAGACCGGGTGCACTGGGTGATCAAGGTTCACAACCGCAGCACCGTGCCGGTCAAAGACGTCATCCCCAGCGCCGCCTTCACCGGTGGGCCCACGCTTCTCGGCGCAAAGATCGACGAGATCGGCCCGGGGCAAGTCGGGCGGTCACTGGTCAAGGGCAAGGTGGGCTCTGGGGCCCAAGGCAAGTCGGAGGGCCACTTCAAGCTGGGCCTGTCCGAGGCGTTCTGGTGATCGC
The DNA here is from genome assembly GCA_964352485.1 of uncultured Nannocystaceae bacterium. Classification (GTDB taxonomy): domain Bacteria; phylum Myxococcota_A; class Polyangia; order Nannocystales; family Nannocystaceae; genus CAJXVA01. The sequence continues at coordinate 2,608 of CAYGTG010000167.1, forward strand.
GTTGCTCCTGCAACTGTGCGCCCAGAGCATGGTCTACACCCGGGGCCCAAGCCCCACAGACAGCGACCCCTTCTCGATGCTCGCCGACTCCAGCGGCCCGCTGTTCATGCTGGCGCTGCTCGTGCCCGTGGCCGTGTTCGTGTTCTGGGTCGGCTCCCGCCGCGTCTCCAAAGAACGTGGAACCGCGGCACTGAGGCCCCGAGGACGCGTCTTCTTCGACCAGCCGCGCAAACGAAGCGAGCGATGGCGGGCCACCGTCAAGCGGCTCGAAACCCGCGAACCCAGCACGAGCGCGACCGCCAAACCCGGCCCGGTGCGGCTGCAGGGGGTCCTGGTCAACGCCTCCGGGAACCTCGGTGGCGTGCCCGGCCGCGAGTGTGTGTGGCGAAACCGGGCCGGCGCCAGCGCGGCCTCGGCCGTGGGCGCCGAGATGGTGTTCCTCCAGGACGACACAGGCTCGGTCAGCGTCGAAGACCTCGAGCGTGCCTACGTGATCGCAGCCTCTGAAAAACACAGCTTCCACCACGAGAATGTGTCGCTGTATCTGGGCGACCGCATCGAGGTGTTGGGACACTTCACACCTGAGGCGCCCACCGGTGCCGAGGGCCACCCCAGCGAGCGTGTCTACGGTACGCTCACGCTCGTGGACGGACTCGACATGCGGCTGCTCGAGCGGCCCAAGCCCGAGTCTCCGCCCGACGACGCAGCATCTCCTCCTTCAGATACCGCGCAGCCATGAAACGCCTCGTCCTCTCCCTCTCCCTGCTCGCGCCGCTGGCTTGCGGCAAGGAAAAGAAGCCCACGACGTCGCCCGACGACCTCACAACCGCCGGCGACGTGACCGACACGCCCGCCGATGAAGAGGCCCCGAAGGAGCCGATCGAGCCCGATGTTCCGCAGGAGCCGGACCCGCCGCAAATCACAGAAGGTGCGCACCAGTACCTCCTGGGGCACTACCAAGAGGCCATCGACCTGTTGACGCCGGTGTACGCCGACCTCAAGGAGCGCAAGCAGTACCGTGCAAGCGGACTCGCCGGAGGCTGGCTCGCCCTCGCCCACGCGCAGATCGTGTTCGAGAGTGGGCAGGAGCCCAGCCAGCATGGACTCGAGATGGCCGAGGGGACGCAAGACGCGGAGGTCTAGGGCGTCGCAGAGCGCGCCCACGGCGGCTTGCTCATGGGCAACGAAGACTACGAGGCCGCCCAAGCCGCGTTCACCAGCTCAGCCAGCGCAGCGCCCGAGACGGTCGCTGGCGCACTGGCCAACATCCTGCGGGCGGAGTCCCTCATCGGCAGCGCGTTCGGCAGCTCGGCCAGCGACCAGGTCGAGAACCCCGAAGATCTCGTGTCCGCGAAGGAGGCCTACGCCGCCGCGGCCGCCGTCGCCAAAGCGGGCAAAGAAACCGACGCCCTGATGGGCCGCGTGGAGGAAGGGCTTGCGGCGGTGTCGCGCTACCAAGGCGACAAGCCCGGCATCTGCACCCACGCCACGGCCTCGTTCGAGCACTTCACCAAGGCCGGCGTCTCCGACTTCTTGGTCGAAGGACCGCGCGGACTCGCAGACAAGTTCGGCTGCAAGCTCCCCGAGTAGGGCGGTCCGATCGGCCGGCGGTGCCCGGATCCAGCGGCCGAAACTGGTGGTACGTTCCGGCGATGACCGGTGACCGCAGCGAGCGAGATCCCTATCTCAACCACTGGGCCGACCACGCAGCCGACAAGACGCTGCGCGCTCACCCAGACGCGAAACGCATCGTGGTTGCGGCCGGCATCACGCCCTCGGGCGTGGTGCACATCGGAAACTTTCGGGAGGTCATCACGGTCGACCTGGTCGCACGGGCCCTCGCGGACCGCGGCGTGGAGGTCCGGTTCATCTATTCGTGGGACGACTTCGACGTCCTTCGCAAGGTCCCCAAGGATGCACCACAGCAGGAGATGCTCACCGAGTCTCTGGGCAAGAGCATTGCAGACGTGGCAGACCCTTGGGGAACCCACGAGAGCTACGCCGCTCACAACATCGCGCGCTTCGAGGACAGCATCGGACCCCTGGGCATCGCGCCGGAGTTCATTCGGCAACACACGATGTACCGCTCGGGCAAGTACGCCGAGGGCATTCGGGCAGCGCTGCAAAACGCCGGCAAGATTCGCGAGCTGATCAACGCCGCCCGGGAAGCCACCGGCGCACGGACCCGCATCGCAGACGACTGGCTGCCGCTGGCCGGATTCTGCAACCGCTGCGGCAAGGATGACCTCGCCTTCTCCTACGATGGTGACTGGACCGTCAGCGTCCACTGCAACGGCTGCAGCCACGACGACAACGTCGATCTCCGCAAGGGCGGAAACCTCAAGCTGCCGTGGCGAGTCGACTGGCCCATGCGCTGGGGCTACGAGCAGGTCGCCTTCGAGCCCGGTGGCAAGGACCACAGCTCCGCCGGCGGCAGCTACGACACCGCCAAAGGCATCGTCCGCGATGTCTACGCCTGGACCGCGCCAGAGTACGTCGGCTACGATTTCGTGTCCGCCAAGGGACAAGGCGGCAAGCTCAGCTCCAGCAAGGGGGGGGTCGTCGACGTGACGACGTGTCTCGAGGTCTACGAGCCCGAGGTGCTCCGATGGCTGTTCGCCGGCTACCGCCCCAACACCGAGTTCGCCATCTCGTTCGACCTCGACGTCATCAAGCTCTACGAGGACTACGACCGCGCCGTGCGGCTCGCCTACGAAGCTGAAGATGGCGGGAAGAAGGACAAGAAGCGGCAGACCGCTCGGCGCGTGCTCGAGCTCGCGTCCGTCTCGCCGCGCAAGATCGAACCCGGCAGCACCGCGCCCACGCTGATCGCATTCCGTCACCTGAGCACCGTGCTGCAGACCTTCGACGGGGACATCACGGGCACGGCGGATTACTTCGTGAACTCCGGCGAGCTCCCTGAGGCCGACCGGGCTCGCTTCGAGGCGCGGGCCCAATGCGTGTGGAACTGGGTGGAGCGCTACGCCCCCGAGGACTTCCGCTACCGGATCCGAACCGAGGCCGTGACCCGCGAGATTCCGCAGGCCCAACGTGGGCCACTGCAGAGCTTGGTGGAGATCCTCGAGGCCGACCCCAACGCCACCGAGGCCTCCATCGGCGAGAAGATGAAGGCGCTTTCGCAAAGCGGTGTCGACATGAAGGCGTTCTTTCCGGTCGTCTATGACCTGCTGCTGGGCCGCGACCGCGGGCCCAAGATGAGCACCCTGCTGGCGATCATGACGCCGGCGCGCGCGCTTCCTTTGCTGCGACCGTCCCTGTAGGCCCAAGTCGGGTCACCCAACCGCTGGTTTCGGCCCGGGCTCGGGCCCATGAAGGAAAAAGCGTTCCTTCATGCCTGGAAAAATCCCGTGGTAGCAGCGTTGGATCTCAACAAGCTCGCAATCGATGGTGGTGCGCCTGTCCGCACCACCGCCTGGCCGGCCTGGCCGACCTTTCCCGCCGATGAAGTGGCCGCCTGTACGCAGGTGCTGACGTCGGGGAAAGTCAACTACTGGACCGGATCCGTCGGTCGGGCGTTCGAGCGCGAGTTCGCCGCGTTCGTCGGGGTGCCGCACGCCATCGCGTGCAGCAACGGGACCGTCGCGCTCGAACTATGCCTGCACGGCGTGGGGCTGCGCACCGGCGATGGTGTCGTTGTCCCCTCGCGAACCTTCGTCGCGACCGCGCATGCCGTCGTGCTGTCCGGGGGTCGGCCACAATTCGCTGATGTCTGCGCGGATACAGGCAACGTGACCGCCTCCAGCATCGAAGCCGCCTCCGATCACCGAACCCGCGCCGTCATCGTGGTGCATGTTGCGGGGTGGCCGGCCGAGATGTTGGAGATCCGGGCGCTGTGTGACCGCAAAGGCTGGGCGCTCATCGAAGACTGCGCCCAGGCCCACGATGCGAAGATCGCCGGTCGCTCCGTCGGATCGTTCGGCGACGCGGCGGCGTTCTCGTTCTGCCAAGACAAGATCATGACCTCCGGGGGCGAGGGCGGGATGGTGACGACTTCAGACCGCGAGATCTGGTCGCGGATGTGGAGCCGAAAGGACCACGGCAAGAGCTGGGATGCCGTGTACGAGCGGGAGCACCCGCCGGGATTCCGCTGGCTGCATGACTCGGTCGGGAGCAACGCCCGCATGACCGAGATGCAGTCTGCGATCGGCCGCGTGCAGCTGCGCAAGCTGCCCGGTTGGGTGGACGACCGCCGGGAGCACGCACATCGATTGATCGCGCGCCTGAAAACCCACGACACGCTGCGGGTTCCAACCCCCGGGCCAGGCGTTCGGCACGCGTACTATCGACTCTATGCGTATGTCCGCACGCCTATGCTCGCCGAGGGCTGGAGTCGCGATCGTCTGATGGCCGCGATCGAGGCCGAAGGCGTGCCCTGCCAAAGCGGGAGCTGCTCCGAGATCTACCTCGAAGCTGCGTTCCCGCACCGCTGGCGTCCCAAAGCGCGGCACCTCCCCCTGACCAAGGCCCTGGGAGAGACCTCGCTGTGTTTCAAGGTCCAGCACACGTGCACGGCCACCGACATGGATGACGTCGCGGAGGCGGTCGACCGCGTCATGCGAGTGGCCCGGCGTTGAGCGGCTGCACTGAGCGGTTCGAGCGAGACCGCGGCCTCCCGGGCCACCGCACTATCCGGGCACGTCGAACTTCTCTGAGCACACGCGCATGATGTGCTCGAACTCGGCGCCGACCGGGGCCTTCTTCAGCACAGCGCTCTCGCACACGACGACCTCGACGGGGCGCTGGTGGCAGGCGCGCCGCATCACCATCTCCCGGCGCTTCTGCCCCTGCGTCCACTGGGCCAGCGCATCGTCCGCGAGCCCATTCTTCATGAACGTGTCGTATTGCGCGAGCATCTCGACGCACGCGCTCGCGAACCCCTTCGGATGTTTCTTGGGCAGCTTGGCCAGCGGCTCGAGCTTGCCCTTGGCCGCATCGAAGGCGAGCTGGTCCGCGACCCCTCGCTCCTTCTCAGCCTCGAGTGCCTTCTTGGCCTTCGCCGCCGCGTCAGCTTTCGCCGCGGCCTCATCTTCGGCGGCCTTGTTCCGCGCCGCAGCGTTCGAGTCCTCGGGCTTCGTCGCCCCACCGTCGCAACCGATGAACACCAGACCGGCGAAGATGACGATGCTAAGGCGTGGCATGCGACGACCCTATCGTGGACTCGAGCACCGTGCCGTCGCTCTGGGCTCGAACATAGGCTTCGCCTCAGAGCTCTAGCGAAAAGACCGCGTCGTCTGTTTGGACGCGCAACCGCCCCCCGACCACCGCAAACCATCGGGGACGGCTCCGCAATCGGACGCGTCTTTCAACGCTCCCATCCGTCGCACGCACCGCATGGACGGCGCTCTTGCCCGGCGCGGCCTCGCCGTATCCAGTCAAGAGGTAGCCACCGTGGAACACGAAGTTCTCCGCGTTCACGACGAGGCCCTCGGTCCGCCACAAGAGCTTGCCTGTCCCCGCCTCGAATGCCCCGAGGTAGGCGTTGAGCTTCCGCTTGTCGCGAACTGGAGCTGCGTGGGCTTGGGCGACGAACAGCACCCCCTCGCGGACCTCAGCCCACAGGAGGCGTTGGTCCTGGCTCGGCACATCATCGATCGATGTCCCTGGCGCGAAACGATAGCCCTCGAAGTCGAGGTACGACAAGACCACGCCGTGCGAGTCGGCAGCGAGCAAGAGACTGACGCCCTTGGTCGGGTGTTCGTACAGCCCAACCTGGTGGTCTCCGTGGTCGATCGCCCGGGTCAGAACATACTCGCCGATCTCCACAGGGAGTAGCACTGACGCATCGCCTGAATCCCTCAGGGCGGAGGGGGTCATCGGCAACGCGGGACGACGCTTTTGCAGCGCGGGCGCCGGGCCGGTCTCCACCGGGACCCCGTCCCCCAGCGTCCAATGGAACGTCGTGAACTCGAGTCGCAGCGGGTCGTGCTGCTGGACGAAGTCCGCGAGGCGTCGCCGCGGCGTCGGTCGGCCCTCGTGCGGCTCCGGCTGCGTCGGCTGCACATGGGTAGGCTCTGCCGCTTGAGGACCCCGGTCGTTCGCGTCGAGCTCGACCGGCGACGTTGGCTGAGCGCCGGGACTCAGGGCCGGCGGGCTCGACCTCGTTTGGCACCCTAAGACACACAACACGCACAGCCATCTCCATCTCACCGACGCCACCCTGCGAGAGTATCGCGGCGCGAGCCGCAGGCGTGACGACGCCCTTGGGCCCGATCCGCGGCCTTTCAAGCCGCGGCGTGGGTCTGCACAGCGTCGTTGAGAACGCCCTCGAGCGTGGACGTGAGGTTCTCGCGGTCGAAGTGTTCACGGGCGAGCGCGGCCGCCCCCCGCTGCATCGCCGCCAGGGCCACCTCATCTCGGAGCGCCGTTGCGAGTCGCTGGGCCGACTGGGCCGGCTTCGACTGAGCTAGCACGAGGCCCGCGCCGTACTGGCGGACCAGGTCCGCCTGCCAACCGCCGTAGTTCAAGGCGACGGGGACACCGTTGGCGAGCGCGTCGAAGAATTTGTTGGCGCTGTTGTCCTCGAGTTCCGGCAGCGGTGCCATCGTCGAGACCGCCATCTGGGCCGATCGAAGCAACTTGGGGATGTCGCTCTTGCGGATCGGGCCGGGGATGAACAGGCTCCTGCCAAGCACGCCCGCCGCTTGGGCTCGCGCACGAACATCCTCGGCGATAGCCCCCTTACCCACCAGCGCGAAACGAACGTCGGGGTCGACAGTCTGCATCTTCGCGGCGACATCCACGAGCCACCCCGGGTCGTGCGCGACTCCCATCGACCCGCCGTACACCACCAGCGGTTGGTCGGGACGGACCTCGGGCAACAGCGAGCACCGATACGCGGCGAGTTCCTCGGGCGGAATGTGACCGACGTCCACGTCACAACCGTTGGGGATCACGGTCACGCGGTTGGACGGAATGCCGCGGGCTTCGACCCCGCGGGCCATGCCCGGAGAAAGCGCCACGACCTGCTCACTCCCATGGTAGGCGACCCACTCCAGCGTGCGGGCCGCGACCTTGGCGACCGGGTTCTTGATCGCCCCCATCGCGATCGGCAGCTCCGGCCACAAGTCGCGAACTTCGAACACCATGGGCGCTCCGGTCTTGAGCCGGGCGAAGAGCCCAGGCAGAGCGACCGTCAGCGGCGTCGATGTGGCGAAGACAACGTCCGCATCGTGCCGGAGGCATTCCATCGCCGCCGCGGCGGCGAACGAGAAGAAGGACCGCGTGCGGCGGGCGTACGACATGCTCTGTGCGTACGCGACCGGCAAGACGACGAGCTTGAACCCCTCCACGGTCGACTCGCGTCGCTCCTGAAGATTGGCGTGCTCGGGCATGAAGGCGTTCGAGGTGACGAGGGTGACCTCGTGTCCACGTCGGACCAGCCGCCGAGCGAGTTCGTAGGAGCGAGTGCCGCCCGCCCCGGAAGGCGAGACGAAATACTGGTGGAGGTAGAGAATCTTCATGGTTCCTCAGGCAACGTCGCGGCGTCGGTCGTTGGCGGCGTGGAGTGGTTCGGGGAGCGGCGCAGCTTCGGGGTCGGGGCGATAGCCGGCCGCGACCGCGAGGATGCGGCGGATGGTGTTTTCATCGTGCGACCGAGCCGCCTTGCCAAGGGGTCCGAGCCAGGTTTTGAGGGAATCGGGGCTCACCGGTGCGAGCTTCGCGTGACACACCCCCTCGATCTTCGAAGGCAACGTGCCCTCCTCGTCCCGCAGCAGCTCTTCGTAGAGCTTCTCCCCCGGACGCAGACCGCAGATCTTGATCGGGACGTCGTCGAGGGTGAGCCCGGACAGCTGAACCATCTGCCGCGCGAGGTCGATGATCTTCACCGGCTCGCCCATATCGAGCAGGAACACCTCTCCCCCCTCCTGAGTCGCGTTGCTCTGAATGAGCAGCCGCACCGCCTCGGGGATGGTCATGAAGAACCGAGTGACCTCGGGGTGCGTCACGGTCACGGGCCCGCCCGCCTCGATCTGCCGGCGGAACGTGTGTACGACCGAGCCCCGCGAGCCCAGAACGTTGCCGAAGCGGACGCAGCAGTACATGCCGCGACTTCGCGAGGCGTGCGCCTGGACGACCATCTCGGCCATCCGCTTGCTGGCCCCCATCACGTTCGCGGGGTTCACGGCCTTGTCCGTGGACACGAACAAGAACCGCTCGACGCCCACGGCCTCCGCCGCCTCGACCACGGCCTGTGTTCCAAAGACGTTGTTGAGGATGGCCGCCTGCGGATGGAGTTCCATCATCGGCACATGCTTGAAAGCGGCGGCATGAAACACCACCTGCGGCCGGTGGTGCTCAAACTCCCGCCGCATGCGACTGACGTCGCGAACGTCTGCCAAACAAGGGACCGCCCCACGACCGAGCACCTTTCGAA
>CAYGTG010000168.1:0-3388 GCA_964352485.1 uncultured Nannocystaceae bacterium
CTTGTCGTCGTAGACCGGCTCTTCGCGGAACTTGGGCGTGCACTCCTTGACCTCCTTGAAGGTCCCGTCGCGGTTGTCCTTGCGCTTCTTGATGCACTCCTCGCCGTCGGCGATCTTCTTGGTAGAGCGCTTCTCCTGCTTCTTGGTCACCCGCCGCGCGCCGCGGGGCTCTTGGTCGCACCAGGCGGAGTCCTTGACCTCGTCGAAGACCTCGACGGGAGTGAAAAGCTCGGACAGCCCTATGTGGAGGCGGGCTACGCCGGCAAGAACTGGGGCATCGCCTGGTTCTACTTGCCGTACTTTCGAGAGCGCACGTACGCCGGTGCGCGAGGGCGCCTTCGCTTTCCTGCGGTGATCGACACTGACCAACCGGTGTACGAGTCGTCGCTGGGGCGTTGGCACCCGAACTTCGCTGCGCGGCTGTCGTTTACCGCGGGCCGATTCGACGTGGGTGTGTCTGGTTTCTCCGGGACGAGCCGGGAGCCTCGTTTCTTCGCCCAAGTTTCGCAAGACGAGGTCTTGCCCGGCTACGACTTCCTCGAGCAGGTCTCGACCGACATCCAGTGGACGCACGGCGGGTTCGTGGCCAAGGGCGAGGCTCTTGCGCGCTGGTGGTCGAGCGCGTTGCGTCTGTCCGGCGCGGCGTCCGGTGGGGCCGAGTACTGGTTCTTCGATCTTGGCGGCAAGGGGGTCGACCTCACGTTGATCTCCGAGGTCTACTGGGATTTTCGCAAACCGGACGCCCCGATCACCTTCTATGACAATGACGTGTTCGCGGGCCTTCGGCTGGGCTTCAGTGACACCGGGGCCACCGAGGTCCTCGCCGGCGGGATGATGGATGTCTTCACCGGGTCCTCATTCATCCGGGCGGAGGCGTCGCGTCGCTTCGGGGACCACTGGCGATTGTTTCTGGAGGGGCGTGGCTACTTGTCACCGCCGGGCTTGCTCGAATCGTCGGTGCGCCGTGACCACTACGCCCAGCTCCGGGTGGCGTACTTTTTCTAGGGGACCGAGCATGCTCATCGCCAAGATCATCTCGACCGGACTCAGCCTCATGCTCGCCGCGCCTGCTGCACCAGCGGGGCCCTCCGAGCCTGCCGAAGTGGAGAGCGTATTCGACATGGGTCTCGATGCTGCCCCGCCGCCTCCGCCCGAGCCGCGGGCCGACACCCAGGTGGAGAGCGTGTTCGATATGGGGCTCGATGCGTCACCGCCCCCGCCTCCGTCGCCTCCGACTCCGAGCGTGGATCACGACGCCGCCGCGTCCGGCTCCGAGCCCTCTCGGTCCTCAGTTCCGCCACCCTCGAAGCTGCGCCAGGCGGGGTGGGGCACGTTGATCGGTGGGTTCACGCTGGCCTCGGCGGCCGGCCTCACGTTCGGATTTGCGGAGCGGGAGCGCGGTCGAACCCGGCGGATCTCGCTCGCGTACGATCTCTACGGCACATCCCCAAGGCCACTCCCCGAGGACATCGCGAACACGCTCGACGTCTCAGGCCGCAACAGAACGCGCTTCTTGGTGATGGCGGCTGGGCTCGCCGGTTCTGCGATGCTCGCCTGGGTTGTCGCGGGGGTGATGTTGGGGGTGGCGCGAAAGCGTCGACGCGCGGTCGGCGTGCAGGCACGTACGGGCACGATCCAGTTCTGAGGGTGACGCGGAGCGGGGATCCCATCGAGTGACGCGGGCCTGACGGGCAACTGGACCATGCGAGCGGTCATCGAGCCCCAATCGCGGGCCGCTCGCGCAACCAGCGAAAAGGGCCGGCGAAATGCCGGCCCTCCCACCCCATTTTCCGAGTGGCTCCGAGTGGCTCCGAATCGCGGTCAGAGGCCGGGGATGAGGGCGTCGCAGCCGCTGCTACGAATGCAGCCGGAGCAAACCGTCAGGTTGCCGCGCTCTTCGGATTCCTGCTCCGGACCGTTGCCGACCCCACCGAAGTCGCTCGGGTTCTCGGTGGCCAGAATCACGCTGCACTGGTCGGAGGTCATCTGGATGTTGAAGCCAGCGCCTACGGTGGCGGGCTCGCCGGGGTAGTTGATCGATCCCTGGTTGCTGTTGGGTGCCTGGCCAAGGTCGGTCATCTCGCTGAGGCGAACCGTACCAGTACTGTCCATGACGACCGCTTCGCACAGCGCGCCCGGGGCGTCGTCGCCTGGGGTGTTTTGGCCGTCGTTGCGAAGGTTGTAGCCGACCCAGAAGTCGCCGGTGCCCGGGACGTCGATCCAGCCGTCGGCGGCCTGGCCGTCGTTGGAGGTGATCTTGACCTGGCTGAACGAGATGCCCGGCAGCGCGAGGCAACCGCATCCGTCCGGGTCCCAACCGACCGCCTCGCACTCGGCGCGCAGTTCTGGGTCAAGACACTCCGGCATCTCCGGCATGGACTCGTCGAGGATGACGTACGCCGAGCCGTTGCTGAGGCTGATGTCTGCCGTGCCCGGGAGATTCTCGATACAGACGTTGCCGCGGTTCTGGTAGTCGGAGTCGGCGTCGTTGTCCTCGGTCACCACGATGAGGTTGAAGATGAACTCTTTGGGCAGGGTGACCCGCAGATCGGCCCCGGAGCGGTCGACCTGAGTTTGTCCCTCGTAGAACACGGCGATCTGGCAGCCGTCCTGCCATGGCGCCTGGAAGTTGGGGTCGACGCAGTTATCTTCGGGGTCGAGGCTGAACGGCGGTGGCGGAAGCGCGCTCGTAGAACCCCAGATCGAAAGCTTGTCGTAGTCTTCTTTGGCGAGCGTTTCGTTGTCGACCTGAGTGAACTTTCGCATCTCGACCGTGATGCGATCGACGTCCGCGTACTGGACGATGACGTCGCCACGGTTGCGGAAGTTATCGCCGCCCTCGTTGCCGATCTGCAGAGACCCGATGTTGATGGTGCCGTCTTCGGCAAACACCTGGAACGGCTGATCGATGACGACGGTCCAGCCGCTCTCCCGGAAGGGCTGAGAGACACCGGAGCTGCTGTCGCCGGACGAAGGACAGCCAGCCGCTCCTGTGAGGGTGGCGGCGGCGAGCATCATCATGAGGAAAGAGCGCTTCATATCGTTCTCCGAGAACTGACGCGGAGCATATACCGGCGTCTGGGGGGCAGCAATAACGCGGGGATGGGGTCCCCGGCAAAGATAGGGCCAGGCGGGCGTGTGTGGACGCGCAACGTGCCGGATAGCGGCCGTTTGCGGCATACCCTACTCTTCGGGGCCACGGAGCAAAGCCATGTCCGACCAACCAGCAACGTCCACGCTGAAGGCGCCCCCAGCGAGCTTCGATCTCCCGGCCCTCGAGGAGAGCATTCTCCACTTCTGGCAAACCAACGACGTCGAGGCCCGAAGCTTACGCCAAGGAGCCGAAGCGGCGACGGGGGACGGCGAAACGTCCTTCGCCTTCTATGAT
>CAYGTG010000168.1:3398-10990 GCA_964352485.1 uncultured Nannocystaceae bacterium
CGATCAAAGACGTTGTGCCCAGGTACCAGGCGATGCGCGGTCGTCCTGTCGAACGCCGCTTTGGGTGGGACTGCCATGGCCTTCCCATCGAGAGCCTGGTCGAAAACGAACTCGGCATCCACGGCAGCGCAGACATCGAGGCCTACGGCATCGAGAAATTCAACGCCGCGTGCCGGGCGGGCGTGCTCCGCTACACCCAGGAGTGGGAGGTCGCAGTCCGGCGCATGGGGCGGTGGATCGATTTCGAAAACGACTACAAGACCATGGACGCTTCGTTCATGGAGACGGTTTGGTGGGTCTTCCGCCAGCTGTGGGACAAAGGCTTCATCTACGAAGGCCATCGCGTCCAACCCGTCTCTCCTGCGCTCGGCACTCCGCTGTCGAACTTCGAGGTGGCGCAGGGGCCTCAGGAAAAAGATCCGGTCACGCGAAAGGAAGGGCACAAGCGCCGGCAGGACCCGTCGCTGACGGTCCGGTTCAAGCTCGAGGACGAGGACGCGTATCTGTGGGCTTGGACCACCACGCCGTGGACGCTTCCGAGCAACCTCGCCCTCGCGGTCCACCCGGATCTCGAGTACGTCAAATTCGAGGTCATCGAGACTGGGGAGATCGCCATCGCGGAGCCCGGTCGTCTCGCCGACTACCAGGACAAGGGGAAGGTCGGGGAGACCAGAGAGCTGGCCCGCCTCAAGGGGTCCGAGTTGGTCGGGCGGCCCTATGCGCCCCTGCTCCCCTACTTCGAGTCGTACCGCATCAACGAGGACGGGTCTCGTTGGGCGTTCAAGGTCGTGGGCGCGGAGTACGTCACGACCGATAGCGGCACGGGCATCGTCCACCAGGCGCCGGCCTTCGGCGAGGACGACTATCAAATCGGCGTGAAGGAAGGCTTGCCGCTCGTGCGGCCACTCGATCTGGCCGGCAAGTTCTCCCAAGCGGTCCCCGACTTCGCGGGACAACAGGCCAAGGACGCCGACAAGGGGATCATGGCGATGCTCAAGGACCGCGGGAGCGTCGTCGACCAAGACGTCTACGTGCACCCCTACCCGCACTGCTACCGCACCGAAGAGCCGCTGCTCTATATGGCGCTCTCTACCTGGTTCATGAAGGTGGAAGAGATGCGCGATACCTTGGTCGCGCTCAACGAGCAGATCCATTGGGTGCCCGAGCACGTCGGCAAGGGCCGCTTTGGAAACTGGCTCGGAGCCGCGCGCGACTGGAACTTGGCTCGCAACCGCTTCTGGGGCACGCCGCTTCCGATCTGGCGCTGCGACACCGACCCCTCTGACATGCACTGCATCGGCTCCGTTGCCGAGCTTGAGCAGCTTGCGGGTCTCGAAGCCGGGTCTTTGCTCGACCTCCACCGCGAGAGCGTGGATGACATCACTTGGGCCAGCAAGGCTGGAGGCACCATGCGCAGGGTGCCGGAGGTCTTCGACTGCTGGTTCGAGTCCGGCAGCATGCCGTACGCACAGAATCACTACCCGTTCGACCCGGCGAAGAAGGGCTACGTCGAGAACAACCTGCCGGCGGACTTCATCGCCGAGGGCCTCGACCAAACCCGGGGTTGGTTCTACACCCTGCACGTACTGGCCACCGCTTTGTTCAATCGGCCCGCGTTCAAGAACGTGATCGTCAACGGGCTGGTGCTTGCCGAGGACGGCAAGAAGATGTCGAAGCGGCTCAAGAACTACCCCGACCCGACTGAGGTCATGCAGAAGTACGGGGCCGATGCGTTGCGGGCGTACCTGATTAACTCCGCGGTTGTTCGGGCCGAGCCCATGCGCTTCGCCGAGAAGGGGGTTCGTGACACGGTGCGGACCGTCGTGCTGCCGCTGTGGAACGCGTACAAGTTCCTCAGCACCTACGCGCTGGCTGACGGTTGGTCGCCGTCCAAGGCCGATCTCGAGCTTCGCCCCCAAGGCACCGCCGACCGCTGGATCCTCAGCCGGGTGCAGTCGTTTCTCACCGATCTCGTCTCTGAGTACGATGACTACGCGTTGTCGAACGTCGTGCCCGCGTTTCACCGGATCTGCGACGACCTCAACAACTGGTACATCCGACGCGGTCGCCGGCGATACTGGCGGTCCAAGGAAGAGGGCGCAGAGGCCGAGCGCGACAAAGCAGAGGCCTACGGCACGTTGTTTCGGGTGCTCCAGACGATCTCCGCAGCCATCGCGCCGGTGATGCCCTTCTTCTCGGAGTGGATGTACCAGCGACTCGTCGTCGAGCCGGGCCTGTCCACCACCGATAGCGTGCACCTGAGCACCTTCCCGCTGCCGGACGCTTCTCTGCGCGACGAGGCGCTGGAGGTCGAAGTTGCGGCGGTCCGGCAGGCGGTCAACCTCGGTCTCGCGATTCGCGAGCGGGAGAAAATCGGCGTGCGGCGCCCGCTGGCTACCCTGACCGTGGCATCCGTGGACGAGGCGGTTCGGGCGGCCGTGAAGGCACACGCGGATGACCTGCTGTCCGAGCTCAACATCAAGTCACTCGAAGTCGTCGCGGATGACGGCGGCCTGGTCACGCTCAAGGCCAAGGCCAACTTCAAAGTGCTGGGTCGCAAGCTCGGCAAGCGCATGAAAACCGTCGCCGGTGCCGTTGCGTCGCTCAGCCCCGAGCAAGTGCAGGCGTTTGTTCGCGACGGTTCGATCGAACTCGAGGGGGAAACCCTCTCGCCCGAGGACATCTTGATCGAGCGCGAAGTTGCTGGGGCCCAATCGGCCGAGGCCGCCGACGGCATGACCGTCCTGGTCGACACCGAGTTCACCGAGGCTCTACGTCTCGAGGGTCTTGCCCGGGAGGTGATCAGCCGCGTACAAAACCTACGCAAGACCGCCGACCTCGACGTCAGCCAAACGGTCGAGCTGGTGCTGGCGTGCGACGGCGCGTTGGCCGACGTTGCACGAGACGCGGCCCTGGTCGAGCTGATCCAGGCGGAGACTTTGGCGAACACGTTGACCCATCAAGCGCACGCCGACCCGGACAGCCTCGGCACCGAGCATCACGCTGCCGACAAGATCGATGGCGAGAAGCTGTCGCTCGGACTTCGTGTGTCCTGATCATGTCCGGCGACTCCAACGGGTTTCCCAGCCCCTGGCGGACTCCCATGCGCGTCACCGCGGTCCTTGGCGCGGTGGGTGGAGCGCTGCTGGTCTGCTCCGCGTTCGTGTCCGGGCCGGCGTTGGGTTTAATGATCCCGGGGATCGCTCTAACCGTCTTTATGGGAGGCGCTTGGGCCTTCTCTCGGTCGCGGGCGGTGTTGATCGAGCCGGACCTGCAGCGGCTCCGACGAGGCGAGGCTGTCGTGCGTTGGGAACTCGAGCCACAACAGTGGAACGAATTCGTTCGCGGTCGGCGTGTTCGGGCGCGGGCCTGGTTGATCGGGGGGACGGCCGGGATCTCGTTGGTGCCCGCGTTGCTGTTCGCGGTCTTGCTCGCCGGGCCCCCAGAGGCGCAGCCGGCTGCACGATGGATCGGATGGACGCTCGGAGGCTTGTGGGTCCTGACGCTGGCCGCCGTCGTGCTCGCGGGTCGTACCAGCCGAACGCCGCAACCCGTCGTGTTTGCGCCGAAACTCTGCGCGGTCGGCAGTACTGTGTTCGCGTGGCCCAACGGCATCGCGATGATCGACCTCGATGAGGCTGCGAAGACCCTTTGGATCACGAGGAAGGGCGCATTGTTCATGCCCGCGATGACGTTCGGCATTCCCGTCGCCTCCGACAGCCTCGACCAGGCGCGGACCTTGCTCCCATCATGAGTCACCCGGACGACGAACGATTCGGAGCGTTGATCGAGCGGGCACGGTCGTTGGGCATGACCGACGCCGGAGACGTCCGTTGGCCGTCGGTGCTTGGAGACGCGCGTGCGTGCGCCGCGTTTGTAGAGTGGGCGACGCACCATCCGCGCTGGTGTCACGACGTGGCTGACGTTTCGGATCGCGTCTGCGCCAAGCCGCTCGAGGCCGCCGCGGCGATCGTCGCCAACATCACGGCCGATGGACTCGAAGACTAGGGCTTGCTGAGTGCCTGGCTCGGGGGCGCTCGCCCGCTTTGGTGGGGAGTCTACGACCCGTCGGTTTCGCGACGCTCGCCCTGAACTCTGGGTTCAGATCGAGGTACCCTTGTCTCGTGCGGGACTCGAAGCTGGTGGTGCTCTTCGTTCTGGGCCTTGCTGGTTGCTTCAATCCCGAGACGCCCGCGACAGGGGAGACGAACGCGACCGGTTCGAGCACCAGCGGTGCGACCTCGGAGGGGACGCAGACAAGCTCGACCGATCCTTCGGCGGAGGTCTCGGAGTCTGGCCCTGCGGTCTGTGAGGCGTGCGTCGCAGCCCCGCCTGAAGGTTGGCGGGGTCCGCTCGTGCTTGGAGCCGGGGAGACCGCGCCGAGCTGCGCCGCGCCCTATACGGCGGTCGTATTCCAGGCCGCAGAGGATATCTCCGGTGAGGACGCGTCGTGCGGCTGCGAGTGCGGCGATCCGCAGGTCGACTGCGACTCGCTGCAGGTCCAGTACGCCGCCACCTGCGGAGCAGCCCCCGACGTCGAGAACTTTGACGGCGCCGAGACCTGCCACAACACAACCCCGAGCGGACCCGCGACCGGTGCTCTGTTCGCACCCATCGCCGGCACCGAGGTTTGTCCTCCTTCTCTCGTTCGCACGATCCCCGCCCCGAATCTCACCGAGATCGTGCTGTGCGGTGGTGCCCTCTCACAGGACACATGCGGCACCGACGAGCTGTGTGCGGGCGCCATTCCCGAGGGCTTCGGCGAGACGTTGTGCATCGCGCAAGACGGAGAGCACGCCTGCCCCGAGGCCTATCCCGTCACCCGCACGGCGTTCGGTGACGTCGCCGACTCACGCAATTGCACCGAATGCTCCTGCTCATCGGGATCCAACTTCCAATGTTCGGCCGCGCTCGAGTTGTTCTCCGAGGTGGATTGTGGCGGCACCTCGACCGCAGCTGTGTCGGGGCCGGACAGCTGCTTTGACACCCCCGCATCCATTCGGTTCGCCGAGCCATCCGTGGCCGGGAACTGCACACCGTCCTCGGTCGAAGCGACGGGGACGGTCGTGGGGGACGAGCCGATCACGATCTGCTGTCGATAGGCCAACTCGCGCAACGTCTTGCCCAACTCGAGCCGCCACGTCCAGTTTGACGGCTCGCAGGACCAAGAGGCGATGAATGCGGCCCACCGACGCGGGGGGATGCGGCCACGGTGTTGGCCGGGTTCGGACTCTCGCTCACTGACTCTGGCAGCCTCGGTGCATACTGGAACGAGAAAATGCAGGCAGAGACGATGACGTACCACCAGCTCGACTCCGAGTGCTCGACGAAGTACCGCGCCATGTATGGAGGTGCATGAATGGACCCTGCATGGACGGCCCTCGTCGCTCGGTGGGATGCCGCTCGCGAAGCGATCCTCGCTCGGTTCGATGTTGTGCTCTCAGAGGCGACGGCTGTCAGTGAGCCCCTCGTCCCCGGGAGCACCACCGATGCGAGCGCGCTTCAGCGGATGTGGCAACCGGTCGAAGCCAAGATGCACGCGATGACCGGAGAGGTCTCGGATGCGTGGGACGCGATCAGCGACGAGATGTCCAGCCTCGATGGGGCCCCTGACAAAGGGGTGTTCATCGAGGGCATCAAGCGGGATGCGACCACGACCGAGATCGAAATCCGCCACGGCCGGGCGCGCGCCGCGATCTTCGCCAAGGTCGCAGTCGCGATGCATCAGCATGCTCGGACGAGCGGAGATCCTGCTGCAGTACAGATGTTCGCGCACAGCGGGGCCGTGTTTCTCGCGGAGCAGGCGGCGATCGAGCACTGGGCGGGAATGAAAACCGCCGAGACCAAGATCCAGGCCTATCGCAACAAGAAAGCCGTACCGATGCAGTTGCTGACCTACTACGCGCAGGTTTCGGCGAGCTACTGGCGCACCCGCTACAGCACCGAGGCCAAGTACAACCAGACCCTGCGGGCGTCGCTCGAGACCAAGATCGCGAACTTCACCAAGGAGTCCCACAAGCTGCTGCACGAGCACCCGCAGTGGCGAGCGGCTCAACAGTAGCGGTAGGGTACGCGCCATGTCGGCCGTCGCCGGGGTTGTTGCGGCCATGCTTGCCGCGTCGCCGCAGGTGTCTCAACAGGGGCACTGCGCCGACACGAGCGTCGAGCGAAGCGTCGCCGAACAGCTCGAGGCCAGCCAGCTCGACGGGTCGGGCTGGACCGTACGGGTCGACGTGGTGGAGGAGGACGGTCCGCGCTACGTCGCCCATGTCGAGATCGAAGACTCCCAGGGCCGGTTGGCGGTGCGGAGCGTGTCGAGTCCGAGTTGCAGGGTCGCCATCGATGCGGTGGCGTTCATCGTCGGGACCGCGCTGGCCGAGGATTCGCTGCCCGAGTCCGAGCCCGAGCCCGAGCCCGAGCCCGAGCCCGAGCCTGAGCCTGAGCCTGAGCCTGAGCCAGTGCCTGAGCCTGAGTCCAAGTCGGAACCGGTTCCCGATGTAGCCCAGCGTGATGAGCGTGTGCCCGCGGCTGCCCCACAGCCCGAGCCACGACGTGACGCCATGAAGGTTTCGGGACGTGTGTTCGCGGGCGCAGGGGTCATGGGTGGTGCGCTCCCCGGCGTCGTCGGGCAGCTGCGGCTGGGAGGTGCAGTCGAGGGGTCACTTTGGCGGGCTGAGCTTGGGGTCTCCGCCACGTCTCGACGGGCTGCGCGCGCCACCGAAAACCGTTCGGTCGGCGCCGACCTGGGCCATTGGGCGCTCGACGGCCGAGGCTGTGGAGTGATTCGTTCCGGCGCGATTTCGGTGCCGCTGTGCGTGGGCGCAGAGGTCGGTCAGCTCTACGCGTCGGGGTTTGGGTTCTCGGCTGCCCGAACGATCACGTTGCCCTGGGGAGCCGCGCTCGCATCGGCGGGGGTCGGATTCGACCTCACGTCGAGGCTTCGGCTTGCCGCTCAGCTCACCGCTGGCCTGGTGCTCAACCGGGCGGAGGTCGTCGTCGACAACCTTGGGTCGCTGCACGTGCTCGGCAGAGTGTTGGGTCGCGGCTGGCTCGGACTCGAGCTGCGCATTTGACGCCGAGCCGGTGTTTTTCTGCAGAGGCGGTGACGGATCCGTCCCGCGGCGGGAAATGCCAAGGTCAACGCTCCGAGTCCCAGAATGCGCGATTCATCGCCGAGGCCACTGCGCGTGGTCGCCTCGCGGCCTCCGTCGTTCACGGCGGTGTACCGCGAGCATGCTGCGTTCGTCCGTCGGTCGTTGCGCCACATGGACGTGCCGGCTGCGGGCCTCGATGACGTGCTGCACGATGTTTTCCTCGTCGTGCATCGCAAGCTCGACGACTACGACGGACGAAGCTCCATACGCTCGTGGCTGTATGGGGTCGCTCGCCGGGTCGCGCTGCACGACCGGCGGCGTGGTGTTCGCCGGACGCGTCGAGAGCATCACGCTCCGGTTCCCACCGCACAAGCGCAGCCCGACGATTTCGTTGCGCGTCGTGAAGCCGCCCAGTGGGTCGAGGCGTTCGTCGCGTCCCTGCCGGCCGATCAGCGGGCGGTCTTTGTCCTGTGTGAGGTCGAGGGGTTGCCGGCTCCG
>CAYGTG010000169.1:0-10959 GCA_964352485.1 uncultured Nannocystaceae bacterium
GTTGTTGCTCGGGGGCGCAGGAGTTGGCGGGACGTAAGCAGCGGGGGCCACCGGGATCGCGGCCGGTGGTGGCAAAAAGGCGGGGTAGGGCTCCCATGGGATGAGCGACGCAACCCATGCGGCCAGGGCTTCGGTGCCGACGACGAGCTGATGATGGTCTGCGAACGCCTCGAGGGCGTCGGCGAGCGCTGCCGCGGTGTCGAAACGATCTTGGCGTTTGCTGGCGAGTGCCTTGAGGACGATGGCTTCGAGCTCCGGGGGGTACTGCGGATCTCGCTCCGAGGGGTGATCGTATTCTGCGGTGACGATCTGATGCATCACGGCGTAGTCGTTCTCCGCGTAGAAGAGGCGCTCGCCGAGCGTCGTCTCGTAGAGCAGGACGCCCAGCGCGAACACGTCGCTGCGTCGGTCCATGGCCTCAGAGCGACACTGCTCAGGCGAAAGGTACCCCATCTTTCCTTTGACGCCCCCTGCATCGGTCGTGCGCGTGTGGGCGGTCGCGGTCGCGACCCCGAAATCGGTGACCTTGACCACCCCATCGTAGCCGACGAGCACGTTGGACGGAGACACGTCGCGATGGACGAAACCGGGTGCGCCTCCGTGCGGACCGGGCCAATCGTGGAGGTGGTGGAGTCCACGGGCGGCTGCGATCACGACCGACAACGCCGCCTCCAATGGGGGACGAGCATCTCGCTCCCCGGTGGTGCGCAGAAGCTTGGCCAAGTCGGGGCCGTGCACATACTCCATCAGCATGAAGTGGCGGCCTGCGTCTCGGCCGTGGTCCAGGACCGAGACCAGGTTGGGGTGGCACAGGCCGCCGGCGATCTTCAGCTCGCGGTGAAACATCTGCACGAACCGCGGGTCGTCGGCGAATTGCGGGAGGATGCACTTGAGAGCGTAGACGACGCTCCTCGGATCGCCCTGTGGTCGCGCGAGGTACACCTCCGCCATGCCGCCACGTCCGAGAGGCTGCAAGAGGTCGTATCGCCCAATGTGCCCGATCGACACGTCTAGAGTGTACCGCTCAGGCCCCCGGGCGGGGCACCAACGAACGGGTCCAAGCGTCGAGTTGGTCGAGTACACGGTCCCGAACTGCCCCGGGCTGGGTGAGTTCGATGATCTTGTCGTGAAGCACCCTACGTCCGCGCGAGAGGCGGGTCGTTACCGTACTGACCGGAACTTCGAGCACCGCGGCGATCTCGGGGGTGGACATGTCCTCCCAGTAGAACAACTCGACGGCAATCTGTTGGTCTGGCTTGAGCTTCGCATACGCCAGGAGGATCAGATGATGCTCCTGGCGGTTCGCGACGATCATCGACAGGGACGTCCGGTGGGACGGTCCGCCGAAGGCGACCTTGCGTTCGAAAGCCTGGGCGCGGGCGGATGAACGAAGGTGCCGCAGAAGGTGGTTGCGGGCGATGCCGAACAGATAGGACTTGAAAGTGGCCTCACCCCGAAACGACCCGAGGTTTTCTTGGCACGCGAGGAACGTTCGCTGGGTCAGGTCCTCCGCGGCGCGGGGCACCTTCACGTCGAAGAATCGGCGCACGTTGGGGTAGTACCTCTGCACCAGCGCTCCTCCGGCAGCAGCGTCGCCGGCCTGCCATGCGGACACGAGGGTGAGGTCGTCGGCATGCACTGCTTGGACAAGTATGACGCGAGAGGGCGGACGTTGCGAGTTGGCGACTCACGGAGTGTAGCGCGCAACCCAGAGGTCTTCGTCGCCGGGCCGGGTCAAGCGCCCCGCGACCGTGATCTCACGGTTCGCGCCGATGACGACACTCTCGACGCGGTCCGCCCCGTTGCCCGTACCGTCGATCGGATCGATCGCCCACAGCCGCTGTCCCGCTTGGTCGTACTTGGCGAGCCATGCGTCCTCGGTGTTCCCGGTGTTGAGAAAGCCGCCGGCCACGATGTTGCCAAGCTCATCGATTGCCACGGAGGTGAACACGTCGCTCCCTTGCCCTGCCCCGGGCTCGGTCTCGACCCAGCTCAGCGTGCATTTACCCGGCGCGTAGTATCCGAGCCAAGCATCGAGCCCCTCTGCGGTTTGTCGTGTGGCCCGACCCGCCGCGACGACCTCCCCGGAGGGTCCAACCGCGAGCGCGTGGATTCGGTCGTCTGCGTTGAGCGGGTCGTCTCCGCCGAGGTCCTCACATGGAGGCTCGAGCGCGGCTCCATCGACGTCCAGCGCCCGAAGGTGCCGGTCGATGTCGCCCGCGAGGATTTCGAGCCCACCGCCCACGACAATGCGACCGGCGGGGTCCCACGCGACCGCGTTTGCGAAGTCACGCGCACCGATCCCGCCGTCGAAGGCCTGCGCCCAGGAGGTCTCCAATTGAAACCCACCTTTCTTGTCGGTGATGACGCTGAAGCGGGTGATGCCAAAGTCCGAGTTTGTGGTGTCGCCCACGCTGCCAGCGACGATGATGTCTCCTTCAGGGAGCACCGCCAGCCCGTACCCCCGCTCCGCGTCCGGGGCGATCTCACCGCGGATGAAGGCCCAGTTCGTACCCCCGGTTTGCACGTCGAACTCGGCCACCCAGAAGTCCTCGCGCGGGATGACGCCCTTTTCGGCGACGAGGTTGATCACCTGTCCGAGCGCGCGGACGTTTCCCGAGGCCGCAGGCTTGACCACGAACACGGCGTCGACGAGCTCGGCGGAGCCCACCAGCGGTTGGCGCCACGCCTCGATGCCCTCGGTGCTGTAGCGGGCGACGAACCCGTCGCGATTCGGGCTCTCGCCCACGATGCCTCCGACGACCACGTCCCCGTCGTCGGTGAGCATCACGCTCTGCGCCTGGTCGGGGCCTTCGAGCTGCGACGTGAAGCTGAACAGTTGGGTTCGCGAAGGCCGGCAGTCGGGGTTGCAGCCGTTGCCCTCGATGTCATCCCCGTCGTCGCACAACTCCCCGTCCTCCAGGTCGCCGTTGCCGCAGTGGGCCAGCGGGTCGTCGGTTGTCGTGCCTGAGCTTTCCGAGGTCGAGCTGGAGCTCGTGGAGGGAGCGCCGCCGGACGTTCCGTCCCCGAAGGTCGTGGCCGGAGGGCTCTGCGGAACCACGCACTGCTCGCTCCAGGGCTCGGGTGCGTACTCGCTGTATCGATATCCGCTGGAACAGGCCGGGTCGAGGTAGCCGCACGCGCTCACGGGGAAGCACCGGCCGGTGCTGCCGCCCACGCTCATGCATTGCTCGTCGCTCGAGCACGCAAACCCGGTCGGTTCGCGACAACCAGGGGTCGCCGCCAGGAGCATCCCTGCGGTGATGCCGAGCGAGATTCGCATCACGACGCCAGTGTACCGGATCCACCGCAGGGCAGGCGGAATGTGCGCTCGTGCGCTGCTCAGTCTCGCGTGGCCCGCTTCTCGATCTCCCAGGCGCGGCCGATGCTGTCCTCCACGACGAGGAACGGCTCTTCGGAGAACACGTATCGCGTCTTGCCGTACTTCTCCTCCTGCTTCGGCTCGCCCCACGCTGTCTTCATCGCGTTCATTAGCCGATCGTCGGCTCCGGCTTCGCCCTCGAAAGGGACCGTGAAGCGAACGGACACGATCCGCCCGGTGGATTTGTCGAACGTGGGCCAGACGGTGGTGGTGTACGACTCGAGTTCGGTGGGCAGGAGGTGGATGTCGGTGCTCGCCGGCGCGTCGTCAAGCTTGTCGATGGTGGCCGCTACAGCAGCCCGGCTTCTTTCGCGAAGCGCTCCATGTCCCCGGCCGCGTTGGCCAAGTCCTCGCGCGTCTTGATCGGCAGGAATCGCCGGTCGCGGTCGACATCGAGATACGCGCTCTGCACGAACTCGGTGCCCTGACCGATCAGGCGCTCGAACTGCACGACCTCGAGCTTGCCGTCCTGGAGTTCACGTGTCCCCGCGGGCCAGTCGATCTTCTTGCGCACCGCAAACCACGTCAGCGGGATGTCGACGTCGACGGCGGAGGCGGTGAGCCACAGGGTGTTGGTGTTGAAGTGGGGGTAGTCGGCGAGGTCGGTGCCCTCGGGCAGTCGGAACCCTTCGATGATCGCGGGCCGACCGTTGGTGGGAAGCTGGGCGATGCAGCCGCCCGCGTCTCCTTCGACCCGGCGCACGACCTCGACGGAGATCCCTGCGCCCTGGTCTGCCTTCTCGATGTGGGCTCCGAGCACGAAGGGATCGAGTGACGCGCCGACGTTGTCGACGTTGGAGACCAGGATGTGCTGCACCCCTCGGGTGCGAAGCTTGCCGAGCACGCCGCTGCCGCGGAGCCGTCCGAGCGTGTCACCGTGCCCGGGTGCGGAGTAGAGCGCGGTCGGCGGGAGGTCAGCGGACTCGGGGAGATCCTGCAGCGGGGTCCCGTCCGGCAACACGCGGGGCATGATCGACTGGGCGAAGCTGTAGCGGTCGTCTTCGGCGATGCCGCCCCAACCGATCTTCGCGAGATGCGCCTCACTCGCGGCCTCGGTCGCGAAGCTGTGCATGAGGACCACGGGGATCGCCCCCCCGAGGGCTTCGGAGCGCTGCTTGATCTCGGCCAGCTTGATCGCCAGGAAGCTGACGTCGTCATGACCGGGGACGACCGGGACGATGCCCTTGGCGCCGCCGCCGAAGCGCGTCGCCATGCCTCCGTTGAGGACGAGGATGGCAACCGTGCCCGCCCTGATCGCCTCCTCGCCCTTCTCGGTGAGCCGACGCCGGACCGCATCTGCATCCGGAGCGCTCGGCCGGAGGTCGGTGGGGGCCTCGCTCAGGGTGGCGGGTGCTTGGGAGAGGCGGTTGGCCTTGGGGTCCAGACAGCCGCTGCCAACCTTGTCGCGAAGGGCAGAAAACTGAGCGTTGTCAAAGGAGTACGAGCGAACCGGCTGCCGAAGTTCCACGGTCCCTGCCATATCATCGGGCTGGGGGGCGTGCTAGTGTCCCGCCCACGCTGGCGCCCGCAGATTGCGCGCCACCGAGTCTTTCCCCGGCGGGAGATCAACCGCCGACCACCGCGAGCGACGAGCCTGCGACTCCCATACGTACGAGCAGACGCACCCGTGGCCGAGTCCAGCCGCCGCTCGCGAACTCATCGACCTCTCGACTTCATTCGATACCTCCATGGCACAATCGGTCATCGTCGTGAATGCGGACGGCCCCGAAAAGCGGGTCGCCCTCATCGAAAACGGAATCCTCTCTGAGCTGTACGTCGAGCGCGAGCGCGCTCGGGGCACGGTCGGCAACGTCTACAAAGGACGCGTGCTTCGCGTGCTTCCCGGGATGCAAGCTGCCTTTGTCGACATCGGCGAAGAGAAAGCCGCGTTCTTGTACGCAGGCGACATCGCCAAGAAGGCCAAGAGCGAGGACGAGGAGAAGCTGCGCGTCAGTCGCGACGGTGTCTCGCCCCCGCGGCGCTCTGGCAAGCCCGACCCGATCTCCGAGCTGGTGAAACCGGGCCAGGAGATCTTGGTTCAGGTCGTCAAAGACCCGATCTCCAACAAGGGCGCTCGCATCACATCCTATGTGTCGCTGCCCGGCCGCAACGTCGTGTTCATGCCGACGGTGAGCCACATCGGGATCTCGCGTCGCATTGAAAAGGAGCGCGATCGCAGACGGCTGCGAAAGCTCGTCGACCAGATGCGCCCCAAAGGCGCCGGGTTCATCGTCCGGACCGTCTCCGAGAACGCGACCAACGGCCAGGTCCGCGCCGACATGGATTACCTGCTTCGGCTGTGGTCGAACATCAAGGCCAACGAGCGCATCCACCGAGCTCCGGTGATGCTCTACCGCGACCTCGATCTCACCCTGCGTGTCGTGCGAGACAACCTCTCGCCCGAGCTCGATCGCGTGATCTGTGACGACCGCGTCCAGCACGACCGCCTCAAGCGCTTCGTCGAGACGTTCATGCCGGACTACGCCGACAAGATCGAACTCTACCAGCGCGGGGAGCCTATCTTTGACGGCTACGGCATCGAGCTCGAGATCGACCGGGCGCTCGAGCGCAAGGTCGGACTCAAGAGCGGTGGGTCGCTGATCTTCGACCAGGGTGAGGCGCTCACCGCGGTCGATGTCAACACCGGCAAGTTCGTCGGCTCCAAAGGGCGAACGCTCGAAGAGACGATCACCCAGACCAACATGGAGGCTGCCGAAGAGGTCGCAGATCAGCTCCGCCTGCGCAACGTGGGCGGCTTGATCATCATCGACTTCATCGACATGGACAAAGAGTCCAACCGCCGGAAGGTCTATCGCAAGCTCCAAGACGCGCTGCGCAAGGACCGAGCCAAGGCACACATCACCAAGATCTCCGAGATGGGTCTGGTCGAGATGAGCCGCAAGCGGACCCGAGAGAGCCTTGGCAGGATGCTCACCGCTTCGTGCAAGCAGTGCAACGGCAAGGGCTACACCAAGTCCCCCTCCACCGTGGCCTACGAGATCCTCCGCGAGATTCGGCGCGATGCTGCGCACATCGCCGGCGAGAACATCGCCGTCTACGCCAACCCCGAGGTGTCCGACCTCATGCGAGGCGCGGAGTCGACCGCGGTCGATGACACGGTCAAGCGCGTGCATCGAGCCATCGAGATCCACTCGCGGAAGAACTTCCACGTGGAGCAGTTCGAGGTGAAGGGCAAGGTACCCGGCAAGGGTCCGCGCCGCGGGGGGGCAAAGCGCTCCGACGCTGACTCCGAAGACGACGCTGGAGCGTCGGCGTGACGTCCTGCTAGGATGACGCTCATGGGGGAGCTTCCGGACGATCGGCGCCGGGCCGAGCGCGTCGCCGTGAACTTCGAGTTTCGCGGCGACGCCGACATGCCCACCCATGTGGCGAACCTCTCTGAGCATGGGGTGTTCGTGCAGACCGACCGACACCTCCCCCTGGGGACCGAGGTCGACCTTCGCTTCACGGTCGTGCTGGATGACCCCGTGGTCATCGAGGGTCGCGGCCGCGTCGTCCGCTATCAGGCCGACCCGGTCGTGGGCATGGGCTTCGAGTTCACGCACCTCGAGCCCGAGATGCTGCTTCGCGTGGCCGATGTCGTGCGCCGCAACCGCCCCCGCGACTCGGGCCCTCCGATCGATCCTGATACCGCCTCCGAGCACCACGAGGCGCCGGAGAGTGTCGTGCGGGCAAGGCGCGTCGACGCACCCGTCACGTTCACGCCGGGCTCCGGCGAAGACGAAGAAGCGGCGCAAACCCTCGTCAACCTCCGCGCTGTGGACGTTGAGATTATCGAAGACTCCGACCTTCCCGCGGATGATGGCGGCGACCTCTAGGCCGCGGCCTATACTCTCCTTCCTAGGTTTCTCGTCGTGAGTATCGGTAAGCGTCTCCTCGATCTGGCTCGGTCCAACGTCACTGACTTCCGCGACGCGTTTTCGTCTGACGCGCTGCGGGACCTCCTCAACTCGGACCGGGACTCGGACCCCTTGGATGAGGCAGAGGAGCCCGAACCGGACGCTGGTGACAGCACGGGCAGGGGCACGACCGGCGCCAAAGCAGGGCGTCGGGTCCGGCGGTTCAAGGACGCGGCCGAGGAGGCATGGGAGAGGGCCTACGAAAATGCCCGAACGAAGGCCGGCGTCCGAGGGGATCCTCCCTCCGATCCGCTCGTCCAGCGCAGGCAGTGGTACCGGACCCTCGAGGTCGACTCGAGCGCGGATCTACGAGCGGTCCGAAAGGCCTACCGCAAGCAACTCTTGCAGTATCATCCCGACCGCCACGCAAGCGACCCGGAGAAGTACAAGGCAGCAACCGAGGTCACCCGGCGTTTGACCGAGGCATACAACGGGCTCACTCGATACCTCGGAGGGTGAGCCTTCGGTCGGGGTTGTTCCTTCCGCATCCGCGGAGGAACGTCGGACCCGCCCAAGCACACCGACGAGGCTCTCGAGAGTTCCATGCAAATCCAGACCGACGTTTCCCCCGAGAAGCGTGCCAAGAGGCGCTCCAACAAGGCTTCGAAGAAGAACGGGGCGAAGAAGAAAACCCAGGCCGAGCTGGCCGACCCTCACGCGCTCTACGAGCGGGCGGTGCAGGATCCCAAGACCGACGCGGCCATGTTGGGCAAGCTGTACCGCCGGTTCCGGAAGCGACCGGCCAAGCTCATGCGCGAGGACTTCTGCGGCACCGGCTCGCTGTCGACCGAGTGGGTCAAAGGCGGCAAGGAGCGCAGCGCCTACGGCGTCGATCTTCATCGTCCGACGCTCGACTGGGGCCTGCAAAACAATATCCGGCCCCTGTCTCCCGCCCTCACCAAGCGCATCAACCTCGTCGAGGGCAACGTACTGCACGAGCGCGGCCCCAAGGCCGATGTCACCTGTGCGCTGAACTTCAGCTACTGCTGCCTCAAAGACCGCAAGTCGCTGCTCGCCTACTTCAAGAACGTTCGCAAGAACCTCGCGAAGGACGGGGTCTTCGTCATGGATGTACTCGGCGGCAGCGAGACGATGGGCTCCGATGAGAATCGCCACGACCTCGGCGAGTTCACCTACCGCTGGAAGCAGCACTTCTTCGATCCGCTGACGCACGAGATGCGCTGCACGATCAGCTTCTTCTTTCGCGATGGTTCCAAGATCTCGCCCGCCTTCGAATACGACTGGCGGCTGTGGACCATGCCGGAGCTGTGCGATGCCTTGGAGGAGGCCGGCTTCAGCAGCACCCACAAGATGTGGGAGAAGACGGACAAGAAGGGCAATGGAACCGGGGAGTTTGACGAACCCAAACGAGTGGAAAACCAGGAAAGCTGGTGGACCTACCTGATCGCGGAGCGATGATGGCCAAGCCCAAGAAGAAAAAGCCGAAGTCCAAGAGCAGCGGCAGCAAGAGCAAGTCGAAGGGCAAGGGGCGCGCTAAGCCCAAGAAGAAGTCCATCGCGACGCGGGCGGACAAACACAAGCTTTACCAGGCTGCGGTGCAGTCACCCGAGGCCGACGTGGAGTTCTTCTCGAAGGTCTTCAAGGATCTCCGCGGCCGGACGGCGCGATCCATGCGCGAAGATTTCTGCGGCACAGCTTTTCTCAGCTGCACATGGGCCGCCAGCAAGAAGACGCGCACCGCGTTTGGAGTCGACCTGGACGAACCCACGCTGCAGTGGGGTCGAGAGCACAACTTGGCGCCTCTGTCTGCGGCCGCGCAAGCCCGGGTCCAGCTGGCGTGCGGCAATGTTCTCGACGGCCTTGGCGAGCCTACCGATCTCACGTGTGCGCTGAACTTCAGCTACGGAGTGTTCAAGACCCGCGATGAACTCCGGCGCTACTTCGAGGTTGCGCGCGAGAAGCTGGTGGACGACGGCATCTTCATCACCGAGCTGTACGGAGGCTTTGAAGCCATCGTCGAGGTGGAGGAAGAGCGTGACCTCGACGGCTTCACATACATCTGGGAGCAGGCGAGCTACAACCCGATCAACCACCACACGCTGTGTCACATCCACTTCGAGTTCCCCGATGGCAGCAAGATCCGCAAGGCGTTCACGTACGACTGGCGCCTGTGGACCGTCCCGGAGCTGCGGGAGATCTTGGTCGAAGCCGGGTTCTCGGACACCAAGGTGTACTGGGAGCGGACCGACGACGATGGTGAGGGCACCGGCGACTACCAGGTCACCGAAGAAGAAGAGAACCAGGACAGCTGGCTCGTGTACATCGTCGGCGTGAAGTAGGCCCAGCGCCTACGAAGGTGCACAGCCGCGACCGAGACCGTCCGATCGCGGTGCTCTTGGGGCCCGGGGGACGTGGCAGACTATTGCCAGCGTGCACGAACTCGAGATCAGCGCCTCGGACGTGGCGGACCGCCGCGAGCTTCGGCTTCTGGACATCCGCCCGCGAGCGGAGCGGTGGTCGGGGATCGGTGTCATTCCTGGGAGCGTGTCGCCGCGATACGGACTCGACGCCGAAATTCACGCCCATCTGCACGAGGGCGTGCCGGTCGTGCTCTGCTGCATGTCGGGTCGCCGGAGCTTGGCGGAGGTCGAACGGCTCGCCGAAGGGTCCGTGTTGTCGCTGGCTGGAGGAATGTTGGCCTGGCAAGCAAAGGGCCTGCCGGCAGCTGGGATCGGAGGGGACTTCCATCCGATCGCGTCCAGCCCAGCTGCTCCTCCCGAGCTGGCGGCGCTGCGCAGGGCCTTCATGTCCTGCTTTGTGGCCGAGGTCGTCGAGACGGCTGAGGGGACGATTGACCCGCTCCCGCTGCTCGAGGAGTGTTTTTCGCTCGTGGGTGTCCGGGCCGAAGAGGCCACGATCGGCGAGCTGGTAGGGGTCGTGGAGTGGGCGGCCGCACGCTCCCGAGAGCTCGGCAATGACTACGGACGGATCGCCGAGAACATGCAGTCGTTTCTCGTCCAGATGCAGCCGTTGGTGACGCAGAGCGGGTCTTGAGGCCCTCGCGTCATCCGGTGTGCATCTCGAGGAGCGCCCGAAAAGCTTCGGCATACCTCTCGTGAAGCGCTTCGATGTGGCGCTCGAATTGATCGTCGGTGCCAGCATGCACGGCTCGCATCACCGTGCCCACGACCTCCAGCAGCGGGCCGGCTGAGACAGCGTCGGCGGCCTCGAGAAGCGCGGTGCAGACTTCGAGGCACATCTCGCCGTCGTTCGAAGCAGCCGCCGCGTCGAGTTCTGCAAGCCAGCTGGGTGCTTCTCCAATGAAGGTTTCTACCGCGGCGTTGCGTTCCCGCTCGCTTGGATAGCGGGTCTCCAGGTCCGCGCGGTCGATCGGTGGATCGGCGCAAGCCTGGGTCTCGTCTATGACAGGAACTTCGTCCGGTGCAGGGATGAGTTCAACACAACCTTCGGTGCGGAGCCCGCATAGAGCCCGGAGGGTGCGGGCGCGGCCAAACATGCTTCGGTTGGCCACGGCTTCCAGAGACGAGGTGCCGTCGCACAGGCTCCAGACCGCACGCATGACTTCGACCGGGGCGTCTTCAGGAGCGTCGTTCAGGTCTGCGAAGCTGCACTCAGCCTCGTCCGTGACCGCACGTAGGTGGGGGCTCGGGCGGGTGGGCGCTTCGGGAACAGTGA
>CAYGTG010000170.1:0-10950 GCA_964352485.1 uncultured Nannocystaceae bacterium
GTCCAAGGCCCTGTCTTCGTTGGGCCTCGGCGCGCTGGGTCGACCCGCAAACCACGTGCTCGTCGGTGGCCTCGGCATGGGCTTCACGCTTCGCAAAGCGCTCGACCTCGTGGGCCCGGACGCGACCGTCGAGGTGGCCGAGCTCGTCGAGGCCGTCGTGCTGTGGAATCGGGGACCGCTCGCGGATGTGGCCGGCAGACCGCTGGAAGACTCTCGGTCCCGTGTTTTTCAAGGAGACGTGGGCGGCCGCATTCGCAAGCCTCCGCAGCCTTTTGACGCCATCTTGCTCGACGTCGACAACGGCCCCGACGCGCTCGCGCATGAGAGCAACAAGTCGATCTACTCGGCCGGCGGCCTCGACGCGGCGTACGCTGCGCTCGCTCCGGGAGGCGTGCTCGGCGTATGGTCTTTTTCCGATGACCGCAAGTTCACCGGCCGCTGCAACCGAGCCGGTTTCACGACCCAGG
Organism: uncultured Nannocystaceae bacterium; assembly: GCA_964352485.1. GTDB lineage: Bacteria > Myxococcota_A > Polyangia > Nannocystales > Nannocystaceae > CAJXVA01. Next base: position 468 of record CAYGTG010000170.1, read on the forward strand.
TCGAGAAGGTGAAGGCCTCTCGCAAGGGACGCGGTCGATTCCACTACATCTGGATCGCGAAAAGGCGCTGAAACAGCGGGGAGTTTCGGGGCCGGAGCACCTGCGCTCTACCTGATCGATCAGGGGCCGTGGTCTAATGAGCGGGTGTTGGCGAGCGGAGACCGATGGAAGGGGCTGGTTCTGGCCATCGTGTGGGGCGTGCTGTGCGGTTGCGGTTCCGACGAGGTCGCAACCCCGCTCGACCCCGGGCTGCGAACGCTTGAGCAGGGGCTGCTCCTGCACTGGACGTTCGAGGACCGCTCCGGAGATCAGATCCTCGACGTCTCGGGGCAGGGGCGACACGGGACGTTGGTCGGTGGGAACATGTTCGAGGCAACCGAGGATGGGGAGGCGGTGGTTCTCGACGGGGTCGACGACGCCATCTCCTTCCCCGCGGCCCTGCGCTCCCCATCGCTGTACGGGGGCACCGACGGCGCCGTCACCCTGAGCGCCCGCGTGCGGGTGAGCGACGTCGCCAAGTACAACACGCTGTGCGTCGGATGCGGACCCCTGCGCTCGGTGTTCGTCGGCACCCAGTCGTTTGGCCGCCGCACCCAGGTCGCGCTGCGCGATGGTGACGGCGGAGGGATCGCGTGGCATCAATCCTCTGAAGCGCTGGCGAACGATCAGTGGGTGGAAGCCACGATCATCGCCGAAGGCGGCGTGGGAACGCGGACCTACCTCGATTGCGCGCTCGATACCGAGGTACTCGACCCCGACATCGAGTTGGCCGACTTTGGGTACTCCTCGGTTGGAACCGGCGCCTACTCCGAAATGTGGTTCGGCGGGGCCATCGATGACTTTCGGATGTGGGACCGCGCTCTGGACGAGGACGAGATCGATGCTTTGTGCCCGGCCGGCCCTGGCACTCCGCCGGTGGGACTCGAGCTGCACTGGACCTTCGAGGACCGCGAGGGCAGCCAGATCCTCGACCTGTCCGGCAACGACAGGCATGGCACCCTGCGCGGCGCTCCAACGTTCGTCCAGGGGCAGCTCGGCGACGCTGTGCGGCTCAACGGGGTGAACGACTACATCAGCATGGCGGGCCCCCGCGACGTGAACCTCTACGGAGGTGTGGACGGCGCGATGACCCTCAGCGCGCGTGTCCGCATGAGCGACGTCGATCGCTACAACACGCTGTGCTACGGCTGCGGGCCGTTCCGCTCCCTGTTCGTCGGCACCGCGCCCTATGGCGCGCGAATGATGGCAACCCTGTACAACCAGATCAGCGGCGGCTCGACGTGGCCCTGGACGACGGAGTCCCTGCTCGAAGACACCTGGACCGAGGTCACCATGGTTGTCGAGGGCGGGGTGGGAGCGCGCATGTTCCTCGACTGCGCGCTCGACTCCGACACACCCAACGAAGGCGTCGGCCTGCGCGACTACGGCTACTCCTCGGTCGGTCAGGGCGCCGCGGCGAACCAGTGGTTCGAGGGCGACATGGATGAGCTTCGGATCTGGAGCCGGGCGCTGTCGCAGGAAGAGATTGCCGAACTCTGCCCGGAAGCACCGCCCGTCAACCCCCTCGCCGAAGACCTCGAGCTGCACTGGTCGTTCGAGGATCGGTTGGGCAACGTTATCGAAGACCTCTCGGGCAACGGCCGCACTGGCACCATGGTGGGTGGCACGTTCGTTCCCAGCCCCAACGGCGAAGCTGCGGCTTTCGATGGCGTGGACGATCGCGTCGCGTTCGTCGGCCCTCGCGATGTCGACCTCTACGGCGGCCCCGCCGGCGACTTCACGTTGACCCCCAACGGACGCGCGTTGGCTCCGCCCCGCCGCAACACCGGGGGCGTTGGGGGCGGGCCCATGGCCAGCGTCTTTCTCGGCGACCACGAAGAGACCACCGGCAGCCCCTACGTCATCGACGTTGGCAACTTTGGGCACGCCGTGGTCTGGCAAAGCACCGACAACAGCAATGGCGGCGCCTTCTTTCCGCGCGTGGCGACCCCGGCCCTGCTCGACGAGGGCTTGTGGTTTGAGCTCACGGTCGTGGTGGAGGGTGGCGTAGGCGCCAGGATCTACGTCAACGGCATGATGATGGGGGAGTTGCTCGACCCCGACATCGGGCTCCACGACCCAGGCTTCTCGGCCTTGGGCTACGGCGTGTCCAACAACTCGTTTGGCGGCGAAGTCGACGAGCTGCGCATCTGGAGCCGGGCCCTGTCCGAAGAAGACATTGCGACCTTTGGACAGAACGAGCCGTCCCTGTTTCTTGGCCTCCTTGCGAAGTGGGAGTTCGTCTATCACGTCGGCGACTTCATCCTCGACCGTTCGGGCAACAACCACAACGCGCGGCTCGAAGGCGCGACCCTGGTCCCCTCGCCCAACGGCGAGGCCGCGCAGTTCGACGGTGTCGACGACTACATGACCTTCGCGGGCCTTCGCGATCCCGAGCTGTACGGAGGGGAGGACGGCGCGTTCACGCTCAGCACCCGCCTCCGTGTCGCCGACGTGGATGCCGTCAACACCATCTGCGTGGGCTGCGGCCCGTTCGCCTCATTCTCGATTGGCAACCTCGGCGCTCCGGGCCGCGCGTGGGCCCGCCTGTTCAACGAGGTGACCTCGGGATCCCTGTGGCCCATCACCACCCCCGCGATCACCGACAACACCTGGGTGGAGGTCACCCTCGTCGTGGACGGAACCACCGGCGCCCAGATGTACGTCGACTGCGAGCTCGACGGAGAACTCGACAACCCCGACATCGGTCTGCACGACTACGGATATTCGAGCCTTGGCGAGGGCGCGGGCAACAACTGGCTCGAAGGCGAAGTGGAGATGTTCCGAATCTGGGATCGCGTGCTGACCGACGTCGAGGTCGCCGCCCTGTGCGAGTAGACTCGGTGCCGCACTCAGGCTTCGTACAACACGTCGAGGTAGGCGGCGAGAATGTCTCCCACGGCGGTGCGAACCGGCATCTTGTTGGCAAGGCCGTAGACCGGTGCCATGCCGCCCTCGTCCTTGGGCTGGGTCCGCGCCTCTTCCACACACTCGGCCAGGTCGTGGAGAAAACGCGCCGCCACGCCAGGCTGGGTGTGACGCAACGTGACGCACAGGTGCACGCTCGCAGGCTTGTGCAGCCCGTTGAGGTTCCAGCGGCGATGTCCCATCAGGTCGAGCACGCGGTAGATGTCGACGTCGTCCGACGCAAAAGCCACAACCCACAGCGGGTCGCCCAGGATCTTGAGCCCGCGAATCTGCCGAATGCCGTGCTTGATGGCGTCGGCGGTCTCGAGGATCTGCCGGGTCGACTCGGTGTAGCCCGCCTCGCCCATCGAGACCATCGATGCCCAGCATGCCGCGCTGAGCGCTCCGGAGCGGCTGCCGGCAAAGGTGGGGGAGGCGTACAGTCCTCCGGGCCAATCGGTCGCGCGGAAGAACTGATGCCGCCTCAGCTCCTTGGAGCGATACAGAACCACCGAGGTACCTTTCGCCGCGTAGCCGTACTTGTGGGTGTCGGCCGACATCGAGGTCACGCCACGGAGGCGGAAGTCGAAGGGCGGGACCGAGTAGCCCAGCCGCTCTGCGAACGGCAGCACGAAGCCTCCGAGGCAGGCGTCGGTGTGGAAGCCGACCCCGCGATCGTAGGCGATCTCGCTCAGCTCGGCGATCGGGTCGATGCAGCCATGCGGAAACGCGGGGGCCGAGCCCACGACGGCGATGGTGTTGCGGCCCACGGCCTTGCGGGCCTCGGCGATCACCGCCCGGGTGTCGTCTCCCACCGGAATCTTGATGGGCTTGATGCGGAACGACTCGCAGGCCTTGTCGAAGGCGGCGTGAGCGGTGATCGGCAGGACGAGGTTCGGGGATGTCACTCCGCGATCGGCCTGCGCTTGGTCGCGGTAGGTCTTGATCGCGAGCATGATGCTCTCGGTCCCCCCGGAGGTCACGGTTCCGCAGACCTCGTCGGAGGCCCGCGTGACCTGATCGCCGCCCAGCATCTGTGCGGTCATGGCGACGATCTCACCCTCGTACTTCGCGACGCGTGGCCAGAGGTCGGCGTGCAATGGGTTGGTCTGCGAGTTGAGCGCGTAGACCTGGTCGAGGAATGCCGTGTGCTCAGCATCCCCATGATAGACGGCGCCTGAAACGAATCCGTCGGCCCACCGGTCGTCCTCGCGCGCTTTGAGCGTACGCATCTCCTCCAGCAGCGACGCGTGAGACCGGCCTTCACGCGGCAGCTTCACGTGTCGGGGTACGTCATCGCGGTATGGACGCATCGAGGTCCGCATGTCGTCGAGCACCTTTTCGTACTCCGCCTCGATGCGATCGCGAAGGATCGGAAACCGCTTGGCGACTTTGAAGAGCTTCTCCAATGCGCGCTCTGCGGCGCGGCGAATCGGGGCGGGGACAGCTTGGGTGACGATGTCGGGCAGATCGAGATCCATCGGGACTCCCTAAGGATGGTTGAGACGGCGGAAGAAGCTCTTGGAGCTCTTGTAGTGGTCCAAGAACGCCGCGAAGAGGGCTTCGTAGCGGTCGCGGTAGACCGGGCGAGGTTCGAAGGTGCGCAGGACCTCGACTTTGTCGGCGATCTCGTCCGGGCGCAGCGCACCGATCCCCAGCGCGCCGATCATCGCGGCGCCCAGAGCGTTGACCGAGACCGGATCGCGGACTTGTTCGATGGGGCGATCGAGCACATCGGCGTGGATCTGACACCACAGATCCGATTTCCCGCCACCTCCGACGACGCGCAGGCTCGGCAACGGGTTGCCGACAAAACGCTCCACGGCACGCAGGAGCCAGCGAGAGTTGTAGGCGACGCCTTCGAGGACAGCCCGGACGAGATGGGCTCGGGTCGTGGACAAGGAGAGGTTGAGGAATGAAGCGCGCACCCGCTCATCGGCGACCGGACAGCGCTCACCGGTGAGCCACGGCGTAAATAGAACGTTGTCGCTTCCCGGCGGAGCACTGTCGGCAACCGCGTCGATGCGCGCGAAGACGTCCGCGGGGGGAGTGTCGCGCCCCAGTGCGTCGTCGCCGTAGAGCACGCCATCGCGCAGCCAGTTGAGGCAGCCTCCCGCGGTCTCCTGGGAGTTCCCGACAAAGTACTGGCCCGGCAGCGCGGACGGAAGGCTGGCGATATTGCGAAACAGGTCGGTCTTCTTGAATGGCACATGGGCACTGATCCACGAAGAGGTCCCCAAATACAGGTGAGCTCTCGCGGGACCGACGGCGCCGGAACCGACCGCCGCCGACTGGACATCTGGAGTCCCGCAGACCACCGGGATGCCCTTGGGGAGGCCAAGAGCCTCCGCCGCGGACCCGCACAAAGGGTCGAGGATGTCGGTCGCTGCGCGCAGCGGCGGAAGCTTGTCTGGGGGTAATCCTGTGAGCCCCAGCAGCCCATCATCGTAGGTCACCGCATCGAGATTGCGATTGTCGGTGACCCAGTGCATCGCGATCGAGTCGTACGACGCCGCGGCCGTGCCCGTCAGCCGAAGGTTCAGATAGTCCTTGGGCTCGAGGAACCAGCGCGCGGCGTCATAGCGGGCACGGTCGGCGCGTTTCATCCACAAAATGTGTCCGACCGGGTCTTTGCCGTTGAGACTCGGAGCGCCGCCGGTCTTGCGCACCCACGCGGCCGCCTTGCGCGGGGCATAGCCCTCCACGGAGATCCAGCCCTTGCACAGCGCACGAACGTCTTGGGCGCCGCGGGTGTCCATCCATAGAATCGCGTTGCCCAGAGCGGCCCCGCGGGCGTCGACCGCCACCGTTCCGGCCCACTGCGCCGTGACGCTGACGGCCTTGATAGCGCTCGCGTTGAAGCTGGGATGGCCCCGGACTTCGGCGGTGGCCTCGACGATGGCCCGCCACCAGTCATCGGGGTCTTGCTCCGCACCACCACCGGGCAGCAGGAGCAGCGTCGTGGGCCGAACCGCGGTCGTGAGCACCCGCCCACCGACCGTGACGAGTGCGACCTTCGGGCCCGACGTCCCCAGGTCGATCGCAAGTATCGTCGCGTCGCCGGCCAACGGCCGCACTCTACTACGACCCGTCCCGAGCTATCCCGCGATGACGGTGACGTCACCCGTGCCGACCTCGATCTCGACTTCGATCACGTCGTCGGACGAGGACGCGAGCGCGTTGACGTACTCGTCTCCATCGCGGTCGAGGCCCCGAACGTCGATATCGCCAATGCCGCTCTCGACCTCGACCCGAAGGCCGACCCCGCGGGGGAGGTAGAGCGTCACGTCCCCGGTTCCGGACTCGATCTCGATCTCGTTGGTGCCGGTCCAGCTCGAGCGCTTGGCGTCGATGTCGACATCCCCGGTCCCCGATTCGATACCGATGGATGCTTGGGCGACGCTCGCGTCCCCAAAGTCGACCTCGAGATCTCCGATGCCCACCGTGGTCCCCAGACCGCGAACCTGAACCCCGGAGAGGTCCATGCCGATGTCGCCGATCGTGGAGGTGGCCCGCACGCTCATGGGCAGCTCTGTCGAGAGGCAGACCTCGAGGTTCATGTCGCCGCCGCGGCCGGCCTTGCCCGTCATCTCCACCTCGACGATGCCTCGCCCATTGTCGTCGAGGGCGTATTCGGTCGTGGTGTTGGCGCGCTTTGCGTCATATCGCGCCCGCGCTTGGACCAGGCTGCAGCTTCCACCGCGGACGGACATGTCCCCATTCGTCAGGAGCTGAACCTCCGCCGAGCGGGCGCCCTCGCGCGGGAACACGAACTGAGCATCGACAGGGTCGCGGCCGATGGGCTCCGCGAGATGCCCGCAACCCACGGCGAGGGGGAGGAGTGTGAGGACGTATCTCTTCACGGCGTCGTGCTCTATGCTCGTGGGGGCCGGTTGGGTTGCTTTGGGGCTCAGAAAAGATCGGGCGTGAGCACGGATTCGTTCCCAGGCGGCCAAGGACTCGATGATGCGCTATTTCACGGACATGCTTCGCTCTGCTGTGCTCGCCATCGTGTGTGTTTGGGTCAGCGGATGTGCGACCAGCCGGCCGGATGCGCAGCCCACCGCGATCGAGCTGGCGGTGGCCGAAGACGAAGATCTCGGGGATCCGGGCCCCTCGGACGAGGAGCGGCAAGCGGCGCGAGACGCCCGGGCGCAGGCGGCACTTCATGACCTCGATGATCCCAAGGCGACGCACATCGACTTCGACGGCGAGGAGGCCAACGACGCCCCCGTCGACATGGTCACGATTCCACCGGACCGCTCGCCCTCCCGCTCGTTGATCCAAGACATCACGATGGGCCCGGGCTGATCAGCCCAGCCAACCTCATAGGAGGTGGACCCTCGGGCTGATAGCCTCCCGCCCCGATGAAGAACTTTCGAGGACGGGTTGCCGTAGTCACCGGTGCCGCGAGTGGCATCGGCCGGGCGTTGTCGATCGCGCTGGCTGAGCGCGGATGTGACCTCGCGTTGGTCGACGTCAACCAGGACGGCCTGCAAGAGGTCCTTGGCGAGTGCACGCGCCACGGCCGGCGCGTGAGCGTTCATTGCGTGGACGTCGCTTCTCGCAGTGCGATGGGGGCGCTGCCGGCTGCTGTTGAGGCCGAGCATGGAGCGGTCGACATCGTCGTCAACAACGCCGGGGTCACGGTCGCCTCGAACCTCGAAGACCAAGACCTCGATGACTTCGAGTGGCTGATGGGTATCAACGTCTGGGGTGTGGTCTACGGATGCAAGTTCTTCCTGCCCCTGCTCAAGCGCAGCGATGATGCCTACATTGTCAACATCTCCAGTATGTTCGGACTGGTGGGCGTACCCGGACAATCGTCCTATTGCCTGAGCAAGTTCGCGGTCCGGGGTTTTTCCGAATCCATCGGAGCCGAACTCGCCGAGACGAAGATTCGAGTGATGAGCGTGCACCCTGGCGGTATTGCGACCAACATTGTCCGGGATGCTCGTTGGGCCAAAGACGACCTCGACGGGAGGAGCCGCGCGATGCGCTTCTTTGAGACGCGCGCAATGCCTCCACAGCGGGCGGCTGTGCGGATCATCGAGGGTATGGAGGCCGGGGCGACCCGGAAACTCATCACACGAGAGACGTTCTTGACCGACGCGGTCAAGCGAATCGTGCCCGTCTTGCCGCCGCGGTGGCTCGCGAAGGCACGCAAGGTCTTCGACCGAAATCGGTGAGAGGTGTACCGTGCGACTCCGTGGAATCCGCTCGCGACTGCACGCTGATCGGCGCCTCGGACGAACTTGTCGGCGTTGTGTGTCCGGTCGGCCGCAGTGAGGTGATGGTCGGCCGAAGCCTGGAGGCTGTGCTCCGACTTCAAAGCGATGGGGTGTCGAGGTTTCACGCCCGCTTCGGATGGACCACGCGAGGGGCGTTGGTGTTGTCGGACCTCGGCTCTTCCAACGGGACGTTCGTCAACGGTCGACGGGTGGAGCAGCCCGAGTCGCTCAAAGATGGTGACCGCGTCCAGTTCGGACCGCAGGCGGCGTTCCTCGTCCGATACGGAGGCGATCCGGGGCCCGACACCGCTGAGGTTTGGCACCCCACACATTCCGAGGCCACCGTAGAGTTGCTCGCCAAGCGCAACGAGGCGCGCATTCTTGCGTCTCGCCTGGAGTTCGATCGGGCGCTTCCGTTGTTCCTCGAGGTGCTCGACGCTCTCGATGCGGCGGACCATGGAACGCTTGCGGCGAGCGAGGACGTCGCCGAACTCCTCACCGAAGTTGCGCGGTGCCACATCGGACTCGGTTTGTCTGCAGAGGCGGTGCCGCTGTGCAGGCGTGCGGCGGCGCTCCTGCTGAGTTCGAGCGCCGGGAACGCGTCGCTGGTTCGGGCGAACTTCGTCCTAGGGAAGGCGCTTTTCGCCGAGGCTCCCCAGGCGGCGCGACAGATCGTGGAGGAAGCCGTTGAGTCCCTCGCGCCCGGTGTTGTACTTCGCCAAGAGATCGAGGCCTGGTTGGCCGTCGCGGATCCCGCCTGACCGCGCGCGATGAGTCCGATCGCGGCATGCGCGCTTTTTCCGTGAGCGCGCATGGGCAAACCGCGCCACCGATCCGCGCGTGCCAACGCACCGTAACCATTGAGGCCGTACATCCGTTCGGCTCGTACATCGAAACACATGACCAGGCCGCGGCGACTTGCGAGCGTGCGCGGCTTTGCAGCCGCGGTTCCTACGGCTGCTATGCTGAGAACTCATTACTTTGACTTGGATTTGAGATGATGAGGCAATTTGCCAACTTCCGTGATGCGCTTGGCGCCGCCGCTTTGGGTGGTCTGCTCCTCACGGCCGGAGCGTGCAGCGACACGACCTCCAACGACAGCGTGGGTTCGAGCCTCGACGACGACGCCGAATCCGCTGGAGCCTTCGGCTCGACCGGAAACGACGGCGCCCAAGACGGAATCACCGGCCCTGGCGGCGGGAGCACCGGCGTCGACGATGACGAGGCGGCCGGGACCAGCGGCGATGACGGCAGCACGGGCGGAGAGTCCGGCGGCGCTGAGCCATTGCCCGAAGCCGGGCCGTACGCGCCGTGCCCGGACGAGCTCCCCGAAGGCTGGATTTTCTGCGAGGACTTCGAAGCGGTTGGGGACCCCGCCAAGGTGTTCTTCGACTACGGCGACGCCGAGGGCAACTTCGCGCCCAGCGGCGAAGGGGGTGCCTCTGGCGTGGGCTCGATGAAGGCCCACTACCGCAAAGGGGTCGAGGGCGCGGGATTCATGAGCGTCTCGTTCGGCGACAACCCGATCAACACCATGGACCGGCCGGGATACCGGGACGGCGACAACTTCGACGAGGTCTACTGGCGCTTTCGGGTGAGAATGCAGTCCGGGTGGCCGGACGCGGGACCCTACAACTTGTCCCGGATCAGCGCCTTTGCGCAGTCGGATTGGGGCGAAGCGATGGTTGCATCGGTCGCGTCCAACGACGCGGACGTCAACCTGCGTGCGTCGGCCGCGAGTTGTGTTCAAAACAACGAGGTCGAGTGTGCTGGGATCGACGGGGATGCCTTGGTCCCACTGGGAACGCTCACCGGAAATACGCCCGTCTTCTCCTCAGCCCGGGCCGGTCAATGGCAGTGCGTCGAAGCCCACGTCAAGCTCAACACTCCCGGCGCAGCCGATGGCGTGTTCGAGTTTTGGGTCGATGGTGAGCTCGAAGCGGGCCGGACCGGAATGGACTGGCGAGGGACGTGGGAGGCGTTCGGCCTCAACCTCTTGTCCATCGAGAACTTCTGGGTCGGCGGTGCGCCCGCCGAGCTCGATCGGTGGTTCGACGACATCGTCATCTCCACCGAACCCATCGGCTGCGATTAGGGCTCGTCTTCGAGGGGCCTTTCGGAAATTTCGGAAAGGCCCCTGCCGCTGCGGCCGACAAGTCGCCCTTCGCTTCACCCCAAACGCTCGCCCTGTTGGGCTCGTGCTCGTGCTCGTGCCGCTGGGTCCTCCGCGACCAGAGGAGTGAACCCCACAAGGGGTTCACGAGCGAGGGCGGAGCCCGACCTTGGAAGGGTGAGCGGAGGCAGCT
>CAYGTG010000171.1:0-10950 GCA_964352485.1 uncultured Nannocystaceae bacterium
CCTCCGGGTCCGTGCGAGAGGCCTTCCGGGCACGTGGTTTCGCCTTCGTGGCTTCGGGCTCGGCCGTGACTTCGGGGTCCTCGACGAACTCGACGACCTCGAGGATCTCGACCGCGTCCTGGGCGGGCGTCGCTGCCGTCTTCGTGCGTCGCGGCGGCACCGGCTTCGCTCCCGGGTCGCCCTCGACCGTCACGGCCCGAACCGCGTGGGTGTCCGGTCCCGTCGGCGAGACGACCGTGGTGACCCCAACTCCAACACCAGCGGTCAGCGCCACAACAGCACCCACCTTGGCCACCGTCAGAGCGAAGGACGACGCCGCGGCGGTGGACGCGGCGGCCGTCGATGCGGCGGCCGTCGACGCGGCCGCTGTCGACACCGCGGCGGTCGAGGCCGATGCCGTATTGGCTCCCAGCGTGGCGGCGGCCATGCCCAACACCGCCGCCCCTGAGGCCTGCGCCGCAATCTTCGCCCACATGCGCGTCTGCGCTTGCGGCGGAGGTGGTTGGTCGTCCAGCGACTTCGCCGCAGACACGAGTTCGTCTAGTTGCGTCATCCCGCAGCCATCCTTCTTCGTCCCTCTCGTTGCGACCGGACCCGCAGTCGCTCGGTTGCCCGCTCCAGATGTTCTCGCGCTCGGCGAAGTCTGGAGTAGACGGTGTTGATGCCAACCTCCGTGGCCTCGGCGATCTCGGCGGGGGACAATCCCTCGAGCTCGGCCATCACAAATACGACGCGCTGTTCTTCGGGCAGCTCGGCGAGGAGTTCATGGAGGAGTTGCGCCGCTTGGACCCGCTCGGCGTACGCTTCCGGTCCGGTCGGACTCTCCACCACGGTGGGTGCTGCCCGGCTCTCCTTCACGCGGCGCCGGTGGTCCTCTTGGGCCACCCGAAACGCGATGCCGTACAGCCAGGTGCGAACCGAGGACCGTCCTTCGAACGCATCGAGTTGACGGCTAACGACGATGAACACGTCTTGCACGACGTCCTCGATGCGCGGTTCGGGGATCCCCATCTTGCGGACGGACCGCCAGACGAAGCGCCACTGTGCCTCATAGACACCGTGCAAGCTCAGCGCTTCAGCCACCGGAGGCCTCCCAAAGGCGAACCTGAAGTCCGAGCGTGACCCGTGCGGCCACAGGACCCTGGGTCACGGCGCCTTGCACCCCCTGCACCACGAATCGCGGGCGATACAGACCGACGAGCATCGCCGGTTCGAGCCACAACCCGAACCGCTCGGTGGGCCACCACGCCAGGCCCACCGCGGCCTGGGCATTCACGCCCAGCCGGACCGCGGCTTGGGTTCTGTCCACCGAGACGCCGCGCGCCCGCACCACCTCGACTCCGACGCCCCCGCATCCGAAGAACTCGACCGACGCGCGCCGAAACGAGGGGCATGCCCGAGCTTCGGCGCCCACCGAGCGCAGCGATGCCGCGACATCCCCATCCCCCACCGAAATGGGTGACCAACCCGAGAAGGTCCCGCCCAGCTCCAGCCGAAGGTTGCCCAAGGACAACGATCCGGCCAGCCCCGCGGCTCCACCGGGTTGCGGATATGCGGCCACCACAACCCCTCCGCTCGCCCGGAGGTCGAACGCGCGTCGTGGCCGGTCGCTGCCCGTCTCCTGCGCAGTGGGCCCGGGCTCGGGCTCGGGCTCAGGTGCTGGTTCGGGCTCAGGCTCAGGCTCAGGCTCAGGGGCTCCGCCCACCATCGCAGCCGGGTCGACCGCCATCGCCACATACAGCGCGGCCGAGTCGACCAGCGGTTCACAACTCGGGGCCGACAGACGTCGCTGCGTCGAACCATCGGCGGTCTCGACGACCAGCGTGAGTCCAAACCCGTCAGCGCTCTGTTGGATGCGTCCGTCGACCCGGACCACGGACCAATCCGGCGCGGCACCACCGAGCAGCCGACGGACCTCACCCTGAAGGGATGCTTGCGAGGGGCACGCCGGGGGCACGTCCCATCGCACCGCGTCGGTGTCCCCCGTCGCGGGCTGCATCATCATCCAGCCGACCATCCAAACTCCGTACGCCTGCGCACCCTCCTTGGGCTGAGGGTATCGCGGTTGAGGCGGGGTCTCACGCCAACAACTCGGGAATGGCGCCCGGGGCGAAGCCGCCCAGTCCAAAGTCGTCGAGGGGGGCACCACCAGCGTCGGTGACGCAGGCCATCCGCAGCAGGGAGTTGAGCACGCGGTTGACGTTCTCGCCCGCACCGTCGAAGTGGTACTGGCGCCTGCCGGGGCCGCTGCCGCCCGCGATCAAGAAACACAGGTCGACCGCGTTGTGACCATCCCCTTCGCCCAAGTCCGACCCCAGCACGCACAGGCTGTTGTCCAGTGCCGTCTGGCCGTCCGGACCCTCGACGATCGAGTCGAGCTCGGCGCACAGCTGGGCGAACTTCTCGACGAAGAAGCGAAGGCCTGTCACCCGGACCTCACCGTCCTTCTCCCAACCATCGGAGGCATGCACCACGGGGTGATGCCAGTCCTGGACCGTCGCGACGGCGTCGTCGACCAGCGGGATCCCGAAGAACGGGTTTTGTTGCTGAAAGAACTCCAGACGACCGGCCGGCGCGACCCCGCACGCCATGGCATGCGCCATCAGCCGAATCTGGATGTCGGCGTAGTCCCCCATCGACCAATCCGAGTAGGCCTCGGCATCCTCCGAGGGCGCACCGGGGATGCTGCACGCCAGCGGCGGAGGCATGTCGAGCTCGATGTCGCGGATCTTGTCGGCGTGATCGTCGAGCACGGCACGGTCGGATGCAGAGAGTCCCTGACGCAGATCCACAAAGCTGTCGCGGACCGCATCCAGGACGCTCTTTCGGCGCCTTTGCAGGGTCAGCAGCGACTCGTCGACCTCGCCATCGGGCACCACGCCCGAGAACAGGCTGGCGAATGCCAGGCCCGGGTTCGCCTGCAGGGTGACCGGGTTCTCCGCGGCCTCGTAGAAGAATTCACTGTCGACGTTGTCGGCGAGCTGTCGGCCGGCGATCCCGAGGTCGACCGAGGGCCGCAGGTGAGACCCATCGCGCAGGAACTCCCCGATCACATGGTCCACAGATGGGCCGTTGGGCGTCCGCTGGTTGCCATCGGGAGACTGCTCCACAACGTTGTCGACGTGGTTTTCGCCGCTGGCCCCGAACGCGTGCCGCATGAGCGTGCCGGTGAACACGGATTCTTTTTTTCCGGGGTGGCCATAGATGTAACCCGAACCGCCCAGGTTGAGCACCGCATTGGGGCAGTTGCTGACCACGAGCGTGCGGTCCTTGAACGGTTCCATCGACGTCGTGATCGGACCAAAGTCGAAGTTCGACCCCGTCGCGGTGGGCTGAAAGTACGGCACATGGGTCCCCATCGGATACGCCATCGTGATGATGCGGCGTGGTCCGTTGGGATCGCCGGCTGCGCGCGCCTCCTGGGCGGCAAACCTCGAGAGCATGGGCAAGCCCACGGTCAGACCACAGGCCCCCTGCAGAAATCTACGTCGTCTCATTCCCCTCCTCCATCCCCGGTGTGACGGAACCGGAACCCGTCGGACACCGCAATCGCGACAAGGAGCTCCCGGACGTCCCCCTCGCTCGCAGCAAACGCAGTCTGAATCTCGTCCAGAGAACACGAGTCCTGCTCGGTCTCCCGCCGCCCCATGGCGTAGCGGAACCAGTGGGTCGCGTAGCAGTCCTGCGCCAGCTCGGACTCTGCGAGCGCCACCACCAACTCGGAGGCGTTCGCGAACGACCCGGCGAACACCGCAATGTCGATGTCGACCGCAGTGTCGATGTCCGCTCCGTTCTCTTGGAGTCGATGGGCGCCCACCCAGTCATACGCCTCAAACGGAAACCCGAAGGGGTTGAGGCCGATGTGGCACGCAGCGCAAGACGCCTCGGTCATCAAAGGCTCGAGTCGCTGCCGCGCGGTCGGCAGGTCGCCGTAGTCTCCCAGCGTGCCCTCGATGTCGATGTCTCCGGGAAACGCGGGTACGGGAAGGCACAGCACGTGCTGGCGGATGAAGGCGCCACGCTCGACCAGTGAGGTCGAGTCGCTGTGGGCCGCGGATGCCATGGACGCTGCCGTCGTCAACAAACCGCGCCGCGGCGAGACGGTGGGTTCACCGGCGTTGTAGATCGCGTTGAGCCGACCGTCGCTGGGGAACGCCTCTGTGGTGAGCAGGGTACGGAACGAACCGTCGGTCTCGTCGATGAACCACTGACCGAAGGCTCGCAGTTCTTCACTCAACGCAGCATGGGTCTCCTCATCCCACAGAGGATGGTTGCGCTCGGCGTCCTCGAGCGAGAATCCGCGCAGCCACTCGTGATGGAACGTCGTCATCGCGTTCGAGACGTCGGATGATGCGGAGAGCCTCCGCGCCTGGGCCTCGACCCCCTCGCGGGTGAGCAGGCGGCCATCGGAGGCGGCCGCGACCAGCTCGTCATCGGGGAGCCCTCCGGAGAACAGGAGCGCCAGCCGGGTCGCGACCTCATGTCCGCTGAGCGCAACCACGAGCGGGTCCTCGGTCGGCAGACCGGGCTCGGTCACGTACAGCAGCGCAGGGGCCTGTAGGAAGAACTGCAAGACCGCCGCGAGGGCCTCTTCCACTCCGTCCTCGTCCCGGACGCCAGCGTAGAGGTCGAGGATCAGCGCTCGCTCGGCCTCGGTCGGCGGACGTCGAAATGCCCGGGTGGCAAAGTCATCGACGAACGCCGGCATGCATCCGTCAACGACCTCGGCCGAGAGCCCTTCGGACACGCACGGGATGAGCATCGGAGCGAGCGCAGCGAGGTCTTCGCGGAACAGGGTCGCGATGGCCTCGGCGTTGTCCTCGATCTGAATCGACTCGGCGGTGGAGACCGTGTTCGCGCTGGCAAACGTCGTGAAGTTGTCGTCGATCCGCGTCTGCGGGAACGCGTCGATTTCGCGCGCAGCCGCGGCGAGCGGCGCGGGCAGCAGTCCGGAGACCACCTGCCAGTACTGCGCCGCGGACAGCCGTCGCAGAGGCTGCGCGCCGACGGTGTCGCAGGTCAGCGATGGGGGCACAGGGTCCCCGGTGTCCTCCCCCGACCCCGTCTCGGTTTCGGACGACCCGTTGGGCCCATCGGTGTCGGAGGCACCATCGCCGATCCCCGATTCCAGCGTGACGCCCTCGTAGCAGCCGGCGACCACAAGCGCGGCCCCGCACAGGGCCAACGCCGAACTCCATCCTCCTCGCATGATGGTGGGTGGTGCGGGCTTGCCGAATCCGTCCCGGGGACTGCAAAAGTGCCGAGCCCGTAGTCCAGGTCACCAGCCGCGCCGTCCTCCCGCGGTGATACGTACATTTCCCGACGCCGGGCTTGGCGTTCAGGGGCCGACCTCGCACCCAATCGGCGACGTTGCGACGACGATGTCGTCGATCCCATAGGTCGTGTCCCCGGCGTGCGCCGGAGATCCGATGCCCCCGATGTTGATGTTGGCGACGCCTTCGAAGGGAAGCGTGTCGATCCCAGGTCCATTTCCCAACACCAGAACATCGTCGACTCTCACCTCGACCTCGCCCTGCCCCTGAGAGATTTGGACCCGGAGCTCCACGCACGACCACGCCCCAGGCGTCAGGAGGTCATTGCCGACCACGGTGGCCTCGGGGCTGAGCAGGTTGACGAACATCAAGCCGGCTTGAGGGCGCAGGTCGAGCGAGAAGCGCTCCGTCCCGGCGTTGGTGGAGCCGAAGATCTCGAACAGGATTGCCCACTGCTCGACGGTGTCGGCGGAGGGAAGCCAAACGAATGCACGGATCGCCAGCAGCCCGTCGCTCACAGGAGGATCCACATCGAGCGAAAGCTGCTCGCGGCCATCGGGCGCCACCTTCACCCATCCTGCGCTGAGTCCAGAGTTCACCGGATCTGGCGACCGCGTGATGGACCCGCCGCCCCACGCGGCCGCGAAAGCATCCGTCTCGAACCCTTCGCACACCAGCACGCTCGAATCGTCACACGCCAAGGGGACCGCCTCGCACCCCAAAGGGCCACAGACCTCCCCGGCACCACAGCGGTCGTCGCGAAACGAGACGACGCACTCCCCATCGCGACAGCTCGCCTCTTGGCAATCGTAGAAGGAGACGCACACGGGATCGCAGCCGAGCGCCGTGGTGCCGCTGGAGGTCTCCGAGGTCTCCGAGATCTCGAACAGCCCCGTGCTGCTGCTGGCCATCCCCAAGGATCCGGCGCCAGTTCCGGTGCCGGCCTGGTCCACGGCGCCGATCGTCGCCGACGGGCCAATGCACCCCGCCAGCGCCGCGAGCATGAACACGCCGGCCGCCTCTCCCCTCGCCATTGGGGTCGAGCCTATCACCAAGCCTTGTCAGTGGCGTTCGACGATCGCGCCGGCACCTTGCGCGAGCAGCTCTTCGGCGATCGCCGTTCCGAGGGCAGCCGCCTGCGCGCGCGGACCTTCGCGCGAAGCCTCGTAGCAGGGCTCTCCGCAGGGATCCACCACCATGCCGCGGACGCTCACGGTGTCACCGCGGAGCGTCGCGTGACACGCCAGCGGAACGGTGCAGCTCGCCTCCAGCCGCACGAGGAACGCTCGCTCCGCCGCAGCGCGCACCGTCGTGTCGGCATCGACAAGCCCGGTCAGCAGCTCGCGAACCCGCGCGTCATCGGAGCGGCACTGCAGCGCGAGGATCCCCTGTGCAGGGGCCGGCAAGAACGCGTCCTCGTCCAAGACCTCGCTGATCCGCTCTCCCATCCCCAGTCGTCGAAGCCCGGCTGCGGCGAGAATCACAACGTCGACCTTTCCCTTGTCGACCAGGCCGACCCGGGTGGGAACGTTTCCGCGGATGGGCACCACCTCGACGCTGGGATTGATGCGCCGTACGATCGCCCCGCGACGCAGCGACCCGGTGCCCACCCTCGTCCCCGCGGGCAGGGTCGCCAAGGAGACGGTTTCACCCGCGCGGCCCACAAGCGCGTCCCGAGGATCCTCCCGCTTGGGCGTGCAGGCGATGTCGAGCCCGGCCGGTCCGAGGGCGGGCATGTCCTTCATGCTGTGAACCGCAAGGTCCACGCTTCGGTCGAGCAGCTTGGCCTCGATGCTCTTCACGAACAGGCCCTTTCCGCCGATCTCGTGAAGCGGGCGGTCCTGAACCTGATCGCCCTTGGTGCTGATGACGTTGAGGTCAATCACGAGGGCCTCGCCCCAGTGCGCACGCAGGCGGTCGCGCACGTGGTTGCTCTGCCACAAGGCGAGCGCGGATCCTCGGGTGCCAATCTGTACGGGTGAAGCGAGAAGTTCGTCGCGTCTCATGAGGGCTCGGGTCGTGGCTTGGCGGCCGAAGCATCGCCTTGCGGGGTCGAAGATGCAGTGCGCGTGCGCGGATCAGGCTCGTCGAGTCCGAAGAGCACCGACAAAGACTCGGCCAGCTGCGCGCCGTCCAGGCCCTTGACGGGACCGTTTGCCCCCTGCCGCACCGCCGACATCGGCGCGTGAAGGAGCTTCTGCGCGATCGACTGCCCCAGCTTCTGGAGGACTTTTCTCTGCGCGGGTTCGAGGTCGGGAAGCTTCGCGAGCGCCCGCGCAACCTCGGCGTCGACGATGCCGCGGGCTCGCCCCTGCAGAGCGCCGATCAACGGCCCAACCGCCCGAGATCGCATCCACTGCACAAAGCCGTCGACCTCCTCGTCAACGAGCGCCGCAGCCCGCCTCGCTTCCCCCTGTCGGGAGCGCAAGTTGTCGTGAACAATGCTCTGCAGGTCGTCGACGTTGTAGAGGAAGACGTGACTCGCGCGGGAGACCTCGGAGGCGACGTCACGAGGGACTGCGATGTCGACCAAGAACAAGGGACGCTGCCGGCGCTTCTTCATCACCGGCTTGAGCGTCGACTTGTCGATGATCGGCAGCTTGGACCCGGTGCTGCTGATCACGACGTCCGCACGCACGAGTTCAGCCTCCAGCCGGTCCCAGGGCTCGAAGCGGCCCTCCACCTCGCGGGCGAGGGCCTCTCCGCGCTCGACCGAGCGGTTGACCACCACGATCTCCGGCACGCCCGCGGCCTTGAGGTGAACGGCGGCGGCCTGAGCCATTTCGCCGGCACCGACCACAAGCACCGCAGAGTCGGTCAGCTCACCAAAGATGCTCATCGCCAGGTCGACGGCAACCGACGGCACGCTCGCGCCCCCACGGGCGATCTCGGTCTCGGTGCGGACCCTTTTGGCGCCCTTGAAAGCGAGCGAGAGACAGCGATCGAGGATCGGGCCGACCCGTCCGTGGTCTTTGGCGTGCTGGTATCCCGCCTTGAGCTGGCCGAGAATCTGCGGCTCTCCAATCACGATCGACTCGAGGCTGGAGGCGACCCGGAAGATGTGTCGGGCGGCATCGGAGGACTCCCGAACGAACGCGGCGGTGCGCAGCTCGCCAATCGGCACGCCCTTGCAGCGCGCGAGCACGACGAGCGCCGCTGCGCCGCTGGTCTGGGCATCGTCCGAGACGCCGTAGATCTCGACCCGGTTGCACGTGGAGACGACCATCGCCTCCCGAAGGTTGGCCTCGAGCTCGAGCGCCTCGAGCAAGGAGGCGCGCTCGTCTTCGGAAACGGCCAACCGCTCCCGCAGCTCGACCGCGGCGCCGTTGTGGTTGATGCCCAGCGCGACGAGCTCGGTCACGATGCGTTCACTCCGTACCAGATCACGATGCCCAAGATCGCGGCGAAGGCGACGAGCGTGAGCATCGCGGCGCGGCGTCCTCGGGTGCCACGGGCCGCGCGCGAGACCAGCAAGCCGACCGAGGCGACCCAGGCGATCCCCGCGGCCCCCAGCTCGAACGCTCGACCTTCGAGCGAATCGGGGCCGCCAAGCTCGAGAATCCAAAGCACGCCGGTCACGATCGCGAGCGTGAAGATGGGCGTGACCACCAGCACCAGCCGATGATGCAGGCGGTCGAGTCCGGTCAGGGACATGCCATCGCGCCCAGGACGGAACACCTTGTTGCGAAGCCGACGCTCGGCCACGAGATACAAGGACGCGACCCCTGCCGCCAGGGCGAAGCCCGCCAGCCCCAGCGAAGCCAGCCCGACATGCGCGGACGCGAGGCCCTTTGCGCCGGGGACCTCGCCTTCACCAAGTCCGCTGAACACCACTCCGAGCACCAGCCCGACGAGTCCCAAAGGTGCAAGGACGGCGCCGAGGGGGACCAACCGACCCCGCCGCGACAGCGGGAGGTAGCAGCCGACGGCGATCATCGTGCCAAAGCTGGTCGCGAGAAAAATGTTCTTGAAGGGGTGATCGCCCTCGACGCACTGCGCACCGATCGCGCCCACGTGCAGCGCGCCCGCGACCGCCAACGCGAGCCGGCCCCAGCGCTGCGGGCCCGCGTCACGGCTCCGATCTTCGCTGCGCTCGGCCCCGTAGGCGAACGTTGCCGCGCCATAGGCGAGCGCAGACAGAATGAACAAGACGAGCGTCATCGCGGACCCCTTGAGCGTATCTCACAACCCGGACTCGGGGCTGAACAGGAACGCCTCCGTCTGTCGTGTCGGTCGTAGCGGCCCCCTGGCGGCCAAGGCGCAACCGCCCGACTACAGCTCGAGGGGGAACACCGTGGCGATCGCCCAGCCCGCCTCTGGGCCGATCAGCGTGTAGCTGAGGCCGAACGACGGCAGTTCTTCGCCCTGGGTGGTTGAAAACGTCCACTGGACATCCGCGCGCGTGATCCGAGGTGCAAGTCGGCGCGTCGCGAGGACGTCGAAGCTCGCCCCCCCGACGTTCGCCTCACGATGCCTCGCGAACTGCCGTTCGAACCGAGCGCGCAGCTCCTGCTGCGTCTGCAACACGATCACCTCGGGCCCGGAGGCCACCAAGCAGGGTTGGTGGACGAGCTTGATCACCGCATCGACGTCGTAGGCCGCGAAGGCCTTGGAGTAGCGATCAAAGAATGCGTGCAAGGTCGTCGCCACATCCCCACGGTACCAGGACCGACGCGGTCATCAAGGCTCACCAGCGGTGTTCGGGTCTCGAGCTCCGCCGGCGACGAGCTACGAAAAAGCGCCCCCCGGGCAAGGCCACGGGAGACGCCCTCGGCGAACGAGTCGGCGCTAGAAGTGGAAGCTTGCGCCCACGCCCTGGGTGTCGCGGGTGAGGATCGGAGCGACCCGGAGGTCAGACACCGCCCGCAGAGATTTCTCTTGCTTGATGAAGTTCTTCGCGTCCCGACGGTCCTGCCAGATGATGATGGCGAGCACGCCGCCGAGCACCGCAGTCCCGCCGAGGAACGCGTCCCCGAAGATTGCGCGACGCCGCATCGTGCTGCCGGTGGAGCTGGCTTCGGTTGCGAGCACGACATACTGACTGTCGCTGTTGAAATTGGGATCCAGCGAGGGGTCGCCGCCGGCCTCGCCGATGTACGCGTCGACGGCGTCCACCGCATCTCGGTACGGGCCACGAGCCGCGAGCGCTGCGCTGTAGAACGCGATCGTGCCGATGGCCGCACCGCTGGTGAGCGCCAACGCGACCCACGCACGGGGCTGCCAGTATCCCCAGAAGGGTCCGCGCTGACACTTGGGCCGGAGGTCTTTCGGATCGTCCCGGCTCTCCCGGGGCTTGCGCTTGCCCTCGCGACAGAAGTCCTTGAAGTCGGCCTTGAGGTCGACCTCGACGTCGCCGATGCTGGCGGCCTCGCCGGCTGCGACCTCTTCGGCCGCCTTCTCGGCGTCCGCGAGCGCCTGCTCTTCGGCCGCGATCTCCTCCGGGGTCTTCTCCGGCTCGTCGAGCGTCGCGATCACCTCGAGCTCGTCTTGCGTCGCGGCCTCGGGGGGCTCACGGTGGTCGTCGAGGGCACGGCCCATGGCGCCGCCGAGGACGATCGGGAGGATGAGGTCGCCGACGCCGAGCATCGGACGAAACGTCTTGATGCGCTTGTTGTCAGCGACCGCGAAGACGACGATCTCGGCCTGCTTCTGAGGACCAGAATCGACGCTACCGAAC
>CAYGTG010000172.1:0-10938 GCA_964352485.1 uncultured Nannocystaceae bacterium
CGACAGCAACCCGCGCGCGCGGGTTGCTGTCGTGTAGGTTCTCGCGCTCTGGGCCGGCCGCCTTCGGTACCTGCCCCCAACGCCTCAAGAGACTTCAGTCATGGCCAAGCTTTCCCAAGTTCTGCGCGACGAAAAACGCGACAAGCTCATCGCCAAGTACGCCGAAAAGCGTGCCGAGCTCCGCAAGAAGATCAAAGACCCCAATCTCGACCCGGACGAGAAGTGGATTGCGATCGACGCGCTGAACCAACTGCCCAAGAACTCCTGCCCAACCCGCAAGACCAGGCGCTGCATGCTTACCGGCCGCAGCAAAGCCGTCTATCGGAAGTTCGGCCTGTCGCGAATCATGCTTCGCGACCTTGCCCTCGCCGGCGATCTGCCTGGCGTCACCAAGTCGAGCTGGTAGCCCCAGCTTCGGCGTGTATCAAGACTTAGAAAAGGAAACGCTGCCATGAAGATGGGCGTACATCCCGACTACCACAAAGTGCTGTTCATCGATTCGTCGAGCGGCGAAGAGTGGGTCGCATTCTCTACTCAGAACACCAGCGAGAAGCGCGAGGTCGACGGCGTCGAAATGTCCGTCGTCAAGCTCGACATCTCGAGCCACAGCCATCCATTTTGGACCGGCCAAGCTCGCACGATGGATACCGAGGGTCGTATCGACCGCTTCAAGCGCCGCTGGGCCGGCCGCACGAAGAAGGGCAAAGAGACCGTCGAAGCAGCGGTCGAGGCCCCGGAAGCGCAGCCGGAAGCGCAGCCGGAAGCGCAGAAAGAGTCGTAGTCTTCGCTCGTGTCCGAGGCACACGTGAATCCGAAGGGCGGCGACAACCGTGTCGCTGCAAGTGAGGCTCCGTTCATGACGGGGCCTCACGCGATCGATGACTCCTTGATCGCACGCGCGCTCGCTGTGGCGCTCGAGCAGGGGGGCGACTTCGCCGACCTCTACTTCGAGTACCGCCGGGCGGCGTCCATTTCGATGGAGGACGGTCGCGTCCGCAGCGTTGGCGGAGGCATCGACCTCGGCGTCGGGGTGCGGGTCGTGAACGGGACCGCGGTCGGCTACGCCTACGCGGAGAGCCTCGATCCCGAGGAACTGCTCGCAGCAGCCCGGACCGCGGCTCGAATTGCGACCGGAGGCAAAGTGGTGGCGCCGGTGGACGTCACCCGCGTGCGCGCCCCCAGCCGCTACGCCGTCTCCGAGAATCTCGTGGACGTGCCGGGTGCTCAGCGGGTGGCGCTGCTGCGTCGCGCCGATGCTGCGGCCCGGGCTGCCGACAGCCGAATCGCGCGCGTCGATGCGTCATTGGTGTCGGTCCACAAAGAAATCCTGGTCTGCAACAGCCGCGGCGCCGTCGTGCACGACGTGCAGCCGATGAGCCGCATGGGCGTCTCGGTGGTCGCCGGGGACGGCGATCGCACCGAGTCGGGAAGCAGCGGTGGTGGTGGCCGCTATGGCATCGAGTACTTCCTGAGGGTGTCCCCCGAGGACGACGGCAAAGAGGCGGCTCGGGTCGCCTTGGTCAACCTGGACTCTCGGCCGGCTCCGGCGGGGAGCATGCCCGTGGTGCTGGCGCCCGGAGACTCCGGCATCTTGCTGCACGAAGCGGTCGGGCACGGGCTCGAGGCCGACTTCAACCGCAAGCAGACCTCCAACTACACCGGCCGAGTTGGGGAGTCGGTCGCCTCCGAGTTGGTTACGGTGGTCGATGACCCCGGGCTCGACGGCAGCCGCGGAAGCATCAACGTCGACGACGAGGGCGAGATTCCCCAGGAGCATCGGCTCATCGAAGACGGCATCCTGCGCGGATACATGCACGATCGGATCAGCGCGGACCACTTCGGCGAGCCGGCCTCGGGCAGCGGTCGTCGCGAGAGCTTCCGTGAGGTCCCGCTGCCGCGGATGACCAACACGCTGATGGCCGCGGGCAAAGACGACCCCGAGGAGATCATTCGCTCGGTGAAGAAGGGCGTGTACGCCAAGAAGTTCAGCGGTGGCCAGGTCAACATCAGCAACGGTGACTTCGTCTTCAGCCTCACCGAGGGCTACCTCATCGAGGACGGAAAGCTCACCGCGCCGCTCAAGGGCGTGAACCTGATCGGCAACGGGCCGGAGGCGTTGGCGACTGTCTCCATGGTCGGGCACGACTTCGAGCTGTCGGACGGGATGTGGACCTGCGGCAAGGACGGGCAGAGCGTGCCGGTCGGGGTGGGCATGCCCACCGTCAAACTCGACGAACTCACCGTCGGCGGAACCGAAGCCTGAGGAACCCGGACATGGCCAGCACCAGCAAGACTCCCGAGATCCTCGCCCGTCTGACCCGCTCGGCAGAGCACGCTATCGCGACGCTTCGCATCCTGGGCGTGGATCATGCCGAGGTGAGCGTCGGGGTCGGCAACGAGCTTGAGGTTGGCGTCCGCAAGGATGAGCCCGAGCTCGTCAAAGAAGCCCAAAGCAGCGGACTGTCGGTTCGCGTGATGCGTTCCGAACGCGTGGCGACGAGCTCGACGACCGACCTGTCCCCCGAAGCGGTCGAGGCGTTCTTGAAAACGGTCGTCGAAATGGCGGAGATCAGCGAGCCGGACCCGATGGCCGCACCGCCCTCGCCCGACGAGCTCGCCGACGCTTCGACGCTGCCCGATCTCGATCTGTTCGACCCAGAGACCGACGGCATCGATGCCGCCCGCGCCTTGGAGCTCGCTCGGGCCGGTGAGCGTGCCGCGTTTGCGGCGGACAAGCGCATCACGACGTCCGAGGGCGCGAGCTTTTCTCGCAGCAGCGGTCACGGTGTGCTCGCGACGACCGGCGGCTTCGTCGGGACCCGCTACGGCACGTACCAGTCGTTGGTGGTGCAGGCGGTCGCCGATGACGAGGGCGGTAAGAAGCGCAACGGCATGTACTGGACCGGGGGGCGCTTCTTCGCCGATCTGGACGACCCCGCTTCGGTCGGCGCTGAGGCTGCCCACCGCGCGGTCCGAACCCTCGGCGCATCCAAGATGCCCACCGGGCAGTACCCCATCGTGTTCGACAAGGACGCGGCGCGGTCCATCGTCGGGCTCGTGGCAAGCTGCGTGGTGGGCGACGCGGTCTACCGCAAGCGCAGCTATCTGGCCGAGCGTCTCGGAGACGCGGTCGCGGCCTCGGGGGTGAGCATCGTCGACGATCCCCTGGTGCAGCGCGGTCCGGGCTCCCGGCGCTTTGACGGCGAGGGGCGAGCGGTTCGTGCCATCCCGGTCATCGACGATGGCGTGCTCTCGACGTTCTTGCTCGACACCTACAGCGCCCGCAAGCTGGAGCAGAGCCCCACCGGGTCCGCCTCTGGCGGCGGAGGCATCCCGCACAGCTCGGTCAGCAACTTCTACATGAAGGCGGGCGAGCTGGAGCCCGAGGCGCTGCTCGAGGGCATCGAGACCGGCCTGTACGTCAGCCGGATGATGGGCTTCGGATTCGACGCCGTCACCGGCACCTTCTCGCGCGGCGCCGAAGGGTTCTTGATTGAGAACGGCAAGCTCACTCGGCCCGTCGGCGAGATCACCATCTCCCGCAACCTCGACGACATCCTGCTTGGCATCGACGCCATCGCCAATGACCTTGAGCACCGCACCTCGACCGCCGCGCCAAGCTTCCGGGTCGATCAGATGACCGTCGCGGGGAGTTAGTTTGCAGGGGGACTTCACAGTCCCCCTTGCTTCGGAGGCGGAGCCTCCTGCGCTTCACCCCCTGGTGGTCGCCCTGTCGGGCTTGCTCGTCGCTTCGCTCCTGTGATTTGGGAGGAGGTCGGTGGTGGGCGAAGCCCTTCGCTCATCCGCTGGTGGTCGCGCTGTCGGGCTTGCTCGTCGATCAAAATCCGGGGTGCCAGATGTAGCGGGGTTCGTTGCTGAGGGCGCGGCTGGCCAACATCCCGGACTGGGTCGAGGCTTCGACGCATCCACAGTTGAGGTCGGTGCGGGTCCAGTCTCCGCACAGGAGGAGTCCGTGCACCCAGGATTCGGTCTGCCCCAATCGCAGGCCGATGGCGTTGGGCTGGGAGAGGACGTAGTGGTCGGAGGGGTGGACCGAGATGTTGAAGTACTGGGCCTCAAGGCGGTTTTCCCCCTCGGAGTCATCAGAAGCGGCGAGTCTTGACAACATGTCCTCAAAGGACGTGACGCTGTCGAAGATCCCTCGGTAGTTCTCCTTGAGCCACTGCGCGAAGTCGTCTCGCCATCGTGCCGACTCCTTGGCTGGATAGTCGGGACTGGCGTTCGGGTAGCCTTCCGCGGTCGTGATCGCGGTCAAGCTGCCCGTATGGTACGAGACGCTCTTCGGGCCGCCGTCGGCCTTGCTCCACGGCTCCCATTGCAGCAGGTGGGTGAAGTCGCCCAGGCTCGGCTCGGGCGGGGCGTAGGACGTGAGCATTCCATAGGGGGTGGTCGACAACGCGCTCATCGGCTGTCGAAACCACAGCTGGGCCGAAATCGTCTGAATCACTTTCATGCCCTCGACCATGCTCCGCCACTGCGGAGCGTGCGACGGCGAGGACGTCTCGGTGAGCTGCTTGGCGATTGCAGGGAATACGGAGACAGGAATGCCCAGGATGCAGTGGTCGAAGTCGTTGCCCAACTCGAGGAACGTCTCGCCCGCTCCTTCCCAGCCGGACCACGGACTCTCGAGATTGATACCCCGGTCCTTGAGCGCCTGGCCTTGGCTCAGCTTGTCGTAGTGGGGTTCGGTAGGCCACGACGGCAGCGATGGCGGGTTGCCCTGGACCCGGACGAACGGGTCGTAGGGCGCGCCGTCCTTGGTCGTCGCCTGGACCTGCATTTTGACTCCGGCCAGCCGCCGCTGCTCGCCGCAACCCTCGATCACGAGGTCGGTCACCTGGTGGAAGAAGTGGATCTTGGCGCCGAACTTCTGCAGCGCCAGGTAGTAGGGGGTGACCATGGTCTGCGGGCAGCTGTACTTGAAGAAGTACGCCGGGTAGCCCTTGTAGAGGAAGCTGACCAGGACGAACCACCGCAGGCCAACACCCGCGGCGAGTTGATCCGCAGTCGCGGTCTCGCCGTGGGCGAAGAGCGTCTCGTAGACCTGCGTGATCGCGGCTGCGTCCCGGTTCCGTTCGTCGAGTCCATGGGCAAGCAGCCACTGCCGGAAGTCGTGGCCGTCGAGAGTGTCGAAGTGCACCGTCTTCGCTCCGATGATGCCGATCAGCGCGGTGAGCAGGATGTCGAGGCCCTGCCACACGAAGTAGACCTCGGGCTCATCGTCCATGAGGTCCTCGAGGACCTTCTTGAGTCCGGACCGCACCATCTCGAGGACCTTGGCGATGACGTCGAACAGCACCGTGCCGCGCTCGATATGGTCGGCGATGCTCTCGACCGCTAGCCTCTCGACGTACGAGACGAGCTCATCCAGTCCGTGCCGGAGTTCTTTGGTCTCGAGATCGACGACATCCTTGACGTCGGCGACGATGCGTTCCCACAGGTTGGGTTCTTTCTCGGCCTCGAAGCGGTCCTGCTGCGCGCGTCCGTGCCGGAGCAGGACCTCGGTATCCTGAACGATGCGCCGCAATGCGTTGGATACGAAGTTTCCAAGGTTGGGCTCGGGGTCCTCGCCTCCCTCGGGGACCTGGCCGGGGATCTCGCCGTTGAACCTCTGAGGGGTCGCGAAGTAGCGCCAGCGGTCCTTCCATTCCTGAAACACCCCCACGTCTTCGCAGCCGAGAAACGCGCCTGCCAGTGGGCCCTCGCCATCGTTGTAGTTGTAGGGTTCCTGCCCGATCTCGATCTGCAGCCCAGCGTCCTGCCATACTTCGCGCATGGTTCGAAAGCCGTTCTCGTAGAACCCCACGAACGCGTGTAGCCCGTGCTCTTCGATCCTCTCGTCGTGGCTGCCGTTGCGGCCCGCCGCACACTTTCCTCCGAGCCGCCAACCCACCGAGTAGACTTCGACCTCGTAGCGGTCGACCTGGCGGGCGAGGTAGTACGCAGCGGCGAGTGCGGACGGTCCGCCCCCAAGGATCACGACCCTCTCCCTGCGCGGTGGACAGGGGCTGTGGAACTGCGTGTCCGCACAAGAGCCCGGCAGCGAAACGACCTGGTTGCACTTCAACCGGAATGCCCCGAGGACGTCCGTCTGGATGCTTGGGACCGCGATGGGGCCCCGGGGCAGACCCTGGGGGGTGAGGGCACCGGTGAACTCGACGGTCGCGGTCAGAGGTTGAACCGTCGCGGTTTCGTCGCTGAAGTCATAGGAGACGGTGCAGGACAGGAATGGGCTGACGAAGTCACGCTCCTCGAACGCATCGTCATCCACGATACGCAGTGCCTGCGAAATCGTCGGCATGTCGAACACCTTTCGGACCGACCGAAACAGCGGCACCGAAGACGGCGAGCGCGGTGAGCCGGCCTCGGCAAAGGTTGCGCTCGCGATCAGCTGGCCGTCATCCTGGCTGTGGACGGTGTAGCTGTCGCTGCCGTTGACGATCATGCCCCGCTGCTTCTCGAAGCCGTACAGGAGGTTGCCCAGCCGCGTGGGGAGCTCCTCGTCGAGGTAGAGCCGCGGCATGTAGATGAAGGGCCCGCGGTTGGCGACATGAAGCGCGGTGCGCTGCACATAGGGCACCGCCACCATCAACTCGTTGTAGTCCATGTCGCCGAACCAAGCCTCGAAGTGGTCATGCGAGAACATGACAAACACGGGGTGCTTGTCCGGGAACGTCAGCGTCTGCGGGGCGAGTTCGAGTCCCAGCGGAAGCAGCTCTTCGACGTCAGCGCGCGGGAGTCCGAGGACCACCACGCGTGAGTCGATGGTTCCGACACCGTCCTGGGGGGAGGTTTCACCGCGGCTGACGTGGTCGTCGCTGAGTCCGGCGTTGCGAGCCAGCTCCCGAAGCGCCTGCGGGCTCCGTCCCTTTGCGATGCGATGTGCGGCGCGTTCGAGGTCGGATGCCGGGGTTCGCGTAGGGCGGTGCGTCATGGTGGTCCTGGGTCAGGCCAGCATCTCTGCACAGCCGGGGGAGATCATCTCGAAGAGTCGCTGTGGAGCGGCGATGGACTCGGTGTCGATGTAGTCGCGCGCATGCGCTCGGAGCTCTTCGGCTTCGCTCCCTCCAACGAGGTGGGCAAGCCGCGTCCGCGACACCGCAGAGAAACTGCCCATCTGATGGGCATCGAAGTCGCTCAGGGCCGCTCGGAAGTGCTTCATCGCCGCCTCTGCGTCGCCCCGCTGTTCGTAGACGTTGCCGAGCGTGAGGTGCCCGTACGCGTGCTGGTGCCGCGTCGGGAGCGAGGAGATCATCTTGCGGCCGAACTCCGCGGCGATATCGAGGAATGCAGACGTCTCGGAGCGCTTGCGAAGGGCCATGGCCAGGGCGTTCTGCGACAGCCAGAACTGGTGCTCTGCACGCGAGAACGGGGAGCGAAGAATGTCGAAGGTCTCAATCTCGGGGCGGCGGGCCTCGACCAGCCGCCACGCCGCCTCGACGTTTCCTTGGTACCTCAGCAGCGCCGTGGTTTGCGAGACGTAGTTCTGGATGTGCGCCTGAAATCCCCAGGGCGCCTGCTCGCGGTACAGCGAGAGCTGTTCCTCGGCGTCCTCGATCCGGTCGGCGGCGAGGTAGACGAGGTGACCCAGCAGGCCGCGCGCGAACCCCTGGGAGTAGGTGTGGGCGAGCTGGATGGAGTTGCGAAGCAGCTCGTGCGCGCGGGGGGCGAGCTCTTGGGCTCTCCCCATGAACTGAATGCACAGCGCGGCGTGGCTCTCGCAGAATCCAACCTCGGGCGCCGTCCCGGTTGTTTGCTCGACGAAGGTCGTCTTGGCCGCGTCCAGCGTACGAACGGCTTGTTCCCACTCGCCGAGGAAAAGGTGCACGTGTCCACGAGCCTGCAAGACCATCCCTCGGGCGTACGGGCTGTCGGCCGCCTCGGCGAGCTGATCGGCATGGTCGAGCAGGTCGAAGCAACGCTCTCGCTTGGTGACCGGCTTCATCGACGCCGTGAGATGGGCTTCGAAACCAAGCGAGCGGGCGAGCTGTGTCGGGTCGCCGGTCTTGAGGGACCAGCGAAGATGCTGGGCGTGGAAGCCCGCGCCGAGGAGTCCGTCGGTGTAGATGAGGCCTCGCGCGGCCGTCCACAATGCGTCCATCTTGGAGCGCAGCTTGGGATCGACGGCATCCGCTGGCTTCGCTGCCACCTTGAAGGATTTGAGCGAGAGCGCGGCGCGGTGCCAAAGGACGGACCGAATCGCGTGTCCGCGATTGTGCGGAAGCACCACGTCGTGGGCTCCGAGCACCTCTTTGAGGACGACGCGGCCCTCTCGGGAGTGACCGCTGGTGAGGAGGAGCTCCGCCGCGGCCTGAAGCAGTGGTGGGCGTCGGGCCGCCGGGAGCTGGTCGGCGGCGGAGAGGAAGACTTTGGCCGCCTCGTACTGCCGGCCGGCGCTCGCGAGTGCTCGGGCATATCGAGCCTCGAGGTCTCCACGCTCCTCGTCGGGCACGACCCCGATATCGAGTGCCGCTTGATACAGCTCGGCGGCCCGATCGAAGGCCAGTGCTTCGGCCGCTTGGTCTGCGGCCGCGATGGTGTGTCCGGACGCCAGCGCAGGCGCTCCGCCGCGGCGGAAGTGGTGGCTCAGCGCCGCCGCGTCGGGCTCGGGACCTTCGGCCAGCGCATGGGCGATCCGCAGGTGTAGGCCTCGGGCATGGCGAGCATCGAGGCCGCGCAGCACGGTCTCCCGGATGCGGTCGTGATAGATCTCGACGATGATGGTGTCGCCGGGACGGTCCGCGCGCACGAGGGTTTCGGCGCGAAGGTCGGCCAGCACGTCTTGGCTCGACGCTTCGACCTGAGCAAGGCGCGTCGCGAGCTCGAGCGGCATGCGGCCGCCGGCGACCGAGACGACAGCAAGCATGCGGCGCGCCGCGGGGGACAGCAGCTGGAGCCGGTGGTGAATCACATCGTCGAGACTGACGGCCGAGTCGGTCGCACACAGGTCCTCGCCGCGGTGGGTTCGTTGGGCATGACGGACCAGCTGCGCAATGAAGAACGGGGAGCCCTCCGCCTCCCGGGCGACCTCAGAGGCAAGCGTCTGATGAACCGGGGAGTCATCGCCCAACATGCGAAGCGCGAGGCCCTTGGCCTCCTCGAGACCCATGGGTCCCAGCCGCATCGCGCGGAGGTCGATCGCAGGCTCGATCGCGTGCAGCTCGGCGAGGAAGCGGCCCAGGATCTGCGTACGTTCGGCCGCGGATTCTCGAAAGCTGCACACCAGCAACAGCGGCGGAGCGTCGACGTGATGCAGCAACGACTCCAGCACGACGAGGCTATCGAGGTCGGACCACTGAAGGTCATCGATGTAGATCACCAGGGGTCTTCGGTCGGCGATGCGACCGAGCAGCTCACGCAAGGACTCAATGCCGCGGCGCCGAGCCTCTTGGGGCATCACGTCTGGAAGGACTTGGAGCGGGGCGACCGCCACTGCCGGCACGCTGAGCAACACCGGAAACAGCCGAGCCAGCGCCGAGATGTTGCGGGGCAGAAGCGCTTGCGCCTCGGTCGACGTCGGGACACCACGCAGGAACGCGCTGACCATGTCCATGATGGAGTCGAGCGCTTTGTACGGGATCGATTCTCGCTCGGAACACTTGCCAGCGAGGACCAGAGCTCCGCGATTGCGACCGACTCTTCGCAGGAACTGCTCGACCAGCGCACTCTTCCCGATCCCCGAGACACCTTCGAGCGTGACGACAACCGGGCGTCCCCCGCGGGTCGCGGTAAAGGCTCGTTGAAGTCCGCGGAGCTCGTTCTCTCGACCCAAGAAGAGGTCCGCGTTGCTGCGCTCGACAGGCGTCTCCGCCCGTTCGTGACTGCCCAGTCGGGCCAGGATCTCATCACCGCTGGGCCGCTTGCTTGGATCTCGCGCCAGGAGGTCCATGCACAGAGACTGAAGGTCGGGCGGGACCCCGGTGACCTTGGCCGAGGGGAGCTTCGGGACCTCCTCCTTCTTGGCGGCAAGCAGCGCGAGCAGGCCAAGCCCCGCATACGGGGGGGCTCCGGTGAGGAGCTGGTAGAGCATTTCGCCAACCGAGTACCAGTCGCTTGCAGGGCCAAGCTCGTGGCCACGCGCCTGCTCCGGCGACATGAACAACGGCGTGCCCAGCACCGCACCGTCGGCGGTGACGCCCACCGCATCATCGGTGTTGATTCCACGGACGAGGCCAAAGTCGAGGATGACCACACGCCCGGACTCCTCCATCAAGACGTTGGATGGCTTGAGGTCCCGGTGAAGGAAGCCGGCATCGTGGATGGCCTGCACACCCTCAGCGAGCTGTCGCATGGCTTCGCGCACCCGGTCGTAGTCGCGTGCGGGGTCGTGCACGGTGCGAGTGCCATCTCGGGCCGGGCCGCAAAGAGCTTCGGTGAATCCCTTGCCGCGCACGAGCTCCATTGAGAAGAACAGGCGCTCGCCTTGGAGCATCAACTCATGGAAGCGGATGACGTTTCGGTGCCGAACGTCGGCGAGTGCCCGGAACTCCCGCTTGAAGCGGTACAGGGCGTCGGGGCTCATCCCGCGGATCGCCTTGATGGCGACCGGGGAGGCGGACGGCTCCGGCGGTTCGGCTTCAAAAACCTCGCCGACGGCACCACGGCCGAGTCGAGAGAGGATGGTGAATCTCCCGAGCCGGGTCGGAAGTGCGTTCGTATCCCGCCCTTCTTCGTCCCGGAACTGGGCGAGGTCGAGTACGTTGGTCTCCAAGCGAGTGCGAGCAACACCTTCGTCGCCGCTCACCTCGTCCGCTTCACCATCCGGTGGTGGCTTCGATCCCGCCAAGAGTCCCGCGCGCCGGCCCCAAGACTCGCGCGTTTGCGCCGAGCCGGCAAGGGCGGGCCGACCGACGCATGGAGCGCTAGAGCGGCGATCAGTTTGATTCCACGCGCTGATGCACGCCTGGGACCGCACCT
>CAYGTG010000173.1:0-4290 GCA_964352485.1 uncultured Nannocystaceae bacterium
GGCCTGCATCACGCCGACCGCAACGCCGCCGGCGACCGCCGCAATGAGGGCAATCTTCACCACGACGGGCAGCGAGGCTTTCGCAAACCCCGGAAGCCCCCGCACGTCCACGCGCACGCTCGGCCCCGCCCCCGCTTGGATGCGTTGGTCGATCTGCGCCCAACTCCCGTCCACGACCCCGGCCGAGGGCTGCTCCGCCGCTTGGGCCGCCTCGAGCAGCGCTTCGAGTTTCTCGCTCATGATGCCTCCCCCGAAATCGTCTGGGCCGCCGCCCGCACCTGCGCCCGGGCGGCGCGGAGGCGGGAGTAGACCGTGTTGAGCTTCACCCCGAGCGCGTCGGCGATCTCCGGCGCGCTCATCTTCTCGAGGTCGGCGAGGATGAACACGGCGCGCCTATCCTCCGACAGCCCCTCGAGAAGCTGGTGGAGCAAGATGACCGCCGACCCCTTCTCGGGCTCGCTCCAGGACAACGACGCGCCGAACGCCTCCACGCGCCGGCGGTGTCGCTGCTCGGTCCTTCGGTGCGCCTGGACGACCCGCATCGCGATCGCGAACAGCCACGAGCGGATGCTGCCGCGCGGCTCGAACTCGTCCTTGCGGCGATCGACCACCAGAAACACGTCCTGGACCCCGTCGTCGACCTGCGCCTCGGCAAGCCCCAGGCGCCGCACGCATCGCCACACGAACGCGTGGTGTTCGCGATACAGGGCCTCGAGTGGGCCGGTTCCCGAGGCGACCTCGGGACGTTGGGGTGCGGGCCCGCGCATGGGCAAGCAGTCATGTCCAACACTGCCCCGAATCCGTCTCGCCGTCAGCGAGGGATTCGAGCACGGGCTCCGATGGGTCGTGCGGTCCCTCCTTCGCCCGTTCTGTCCTCGTGCGAGGGACGTCAGCGGGGGAAGCGAGCCTCGACCCCGAGCAAGGCGCGGATGCCACCCTCGCGTGGGGTGTGGACGTCTTGATCGTAGCCTTCCACCGAGAAACTCGGACGGCTGACCGCAACGAACCCCTCCAGCATCGCGGTCAGACCCAGGCGTTCGATGGGGGAGTAGACGACACCGAACGCGGCCGTGAACGCCCACCAGGTCGGACGCTGGACGGTCGGATCGCGGAGCCCTTCCGGTCGTCCGATCAGCTGGCCGACCTCGGTGCCCAGCATGAGCGGAAGCACCAGGCGGCCCGACGTCCACGATGGACCTCCGCGCAGTCCCACGGTCCACCCGCTGATGGCAACGTTCGCCGGCCCCGTGACGCTCGCGGGGGGGCCGAACCATCCGCGGCCGTCGACTTCGACGCGAGCCTTGGGCAGAAGCAAGGCAGCCCCGGCGGCCAGGCCTCCCTCGAGCGTGGGCAGCATGCCCCAGCCCACCCCGCCTCGGAGGGTCATCGCCCCGGTGATCGTGCGCGGTGGTTGCTCCGCGGGCGGATCGGGCTCTGGTTCTGGTTCTGGCTTCGGTTCTGGCCCTGGCTTCGGGAGGTCCTCCGGGGCCTTGGGTTCCTCCGGTTCGGTTGGGCGATCCTGGAGGCTGTCGAGCAACTCGAGGTCCCCCGGTCCGAGCTCGAGCTCGGGACGAATCGCCAGAGCGACCACGAGGATGCCTGCTTCACTGAGCGCTTCGCAGCTGGAGTCTTGCAGCGATCGTTCCGCGGGTTCCCCCGACTGCTCCGTTCGCACGCTCAGCGCGAAGCCCTCGTCGACCCGGACGAGCTCGACCGTGATGCGAACACCGGGCTTGAGCCAGTGACGACCGAGGAGGGCCGTGAGTGCGGCCTTTGCCGTCGCGTCATCGAGGCACGGCGCCTCCGCATCCCACGTGAACGTGCCGGTCTCCGCAGCGGGCTGCGCCAGCACGACGCCGGAGAGCAGCCAGCCCGCGAACGCGAGCGGAACGACAGCGGCAGCCATGGGTGGACGCTACCCCACCACGAGGTCAGCTGGGTCGAGACCCGGCTCATCGCGAGTCCGCGGTGATCTCGTTGTCCACCAGACGCGCCTCTCCGTGCGTCGCCGCGGAGATTCGCTTCGCCCGAGATTCATCGGCGGCGATCGTCTCAAAGAGAATGCCCATCGAACGGTTCGCGCGCGGCGGTGGCCTGGTGTGCCGCCACGATCGCGGCGAAGGATTCGTGCACGCAGCCTTCGACGGCATTGTGGGTCGCGATCGTCAGCAGGTCCTGCGGTACAGACGGTGCCTCGGTCGCTGCCGGTGGCGTATACCCAAGCGCTTGCGCCCTGCGGCCGATCGCTGCCGCGTGCCGGACTTCGTCCGCGGCTGCGGACCGACACCGCGTCACGAGGTCTGCGAACGGCGCCCCGTGCAGAAACCGGCGGTCCTCGACCGCACGTCGCCCAGCGCGGCGCAGCTGACGATCTCGTCGAAGTCATCGTCCGAGAAATCTGCAGCGCCTCCTCACAGTTGCAGTACGCCGGCTGGATGCGAGCGAGCTCCGCGAACGTCAGGCCGCTCGCGGCGACCCACTCGCCGACCCCGTCCGTCTCGATCGTCCCGAGGTACTCCAGCCGTTCGTCCGCCGCGATGTGGTTGGCCAACCGCTCCGCGCCCGAGTCGATCATCAGCTGCCCCACAGCACATGCACGTCCCTGGCGATCGATGAACACCGGG
Organism: uncultured Nannocystaceae bacterium; assembly: GCA_964352485.1. Lineage (GTDB taxonomy): Bacteria > Myxococcota_A > Polyangia > Nannocystales > Nannocystaceae > CAJXVA01. The sequence continues at coordinate 2,625 of CAYGTG010000173.1, forward strand.
ACGCGCAGTCCGGTCGCGTCCGCGTTATGTGGGCGGAGCACGACGAGCATTGTTCAGACCTTCCCGGAACTCATGCAAGCCGCTTCGCTCGCGCCGTGGGGCGCAAGTCGACCAACGCGAAGTCGCTCGACGCCTACGCCCTGCCCGGGCGGGACCCTACTCTTCGATGGTGAGCATCCGTCGAATCTCGTCGGTGACGAACCCAACCGCCATGGGGCGGCGAACTCCCGGCAATGCCACCACGTCGTAGAGCTCTTCGACGACGCCCTCGATGCGGAGCCAATGGACGGCATCGCCGGTCCGAAGGTCGACGACCAGCAATCCGCAGCGTGCATCCGCATCTCTGCGCTTGAGGTTCTCCGCAAGCGGGAGGCCCTCGAAGGTCTTGTTGTGGCGCGGGCGCGAGAGGCCGATGACGGCGAAGTCGCCGACAATGGTCAGCCCTCGGGCATAGCCGGGGCAAAAACAGACAGGCTCGAACTCACCGCTCGCGAGGTTGATGGTGCCGAAGTCTCCGGTGCCCGAGTTCAACACCCAGAGTTTGCCGACATGCCAGCGGGGCGAGTGCGGCATGCTCAGCCCGGTGGCCACAATCTCTCCGCTGTCCACCTCGAGGACGATGCCTCCGCCAGCTCTTCGGTCGCGCCAGCCGTCCGCGACGTCGCTGCGGCTCACGGCGGTCATGAACGCGGGCTTGTGCTCGCGCATCGCCAGACCATTGAGGTGACAACGGTCTTCGGGGGCGAGCTTGCTGATGAACGGTGGCCTCCAGACCGGCCGAAAACTGTTCGTGACGCTGGGCCGGGCCAGGCACCCGAACAGCGTGTTCACGAACATCGGGTTGTGATCGGCATCCACCGCGATGTCGTGCACGTCGATGTCCCCCGTGGTGTACGCCAGCTGGGGCACGTACAGCGCGTCGTAGCCCTCGTGGGTTCCGCCGTCCTTCAGAGCGTTCTCGAAGCGCCACAGCTGCACCAGCGAGCTCATCCAGAGCGTATCGCCATCGGCACACAGCCCCATGCACCGGTTGAACGTACGCTCGAAGACCGAAAGCGAGTTGTCGGGGGCGAGTCCGACGAAGAAGAGCTTGCCGGCCTGGTACGTCGTGAAGGCGAGGCTCAGATCGTGCTCGCCCAGCCAGTTCGGGAACTGACGCGAGCCCGTCAGCGAGAGTTTTGCGGCGCCTACGGGCATGGGGCCGCGAAGCTAGCACAAGGCAACGCTGCAGCCCTGTCCACACAGCCGTGACCAGAGTTCGTTGTTCCTCGTTCGTTGTCGCGGTCGCCTTCTTCCGACGAACGACGGGACCAACACTGGTCATACCCATCGGCCCCCGTAGGTCGCGACGAATTCCCACCAAAGGTGAAAGCGGTCGGGGGCCGGTGGGTTAGGCGACTAATCGAAATGAAGTGTGAATCTCGACGGAGACGTCGACGTCGGCGATCATGCCGAGGAAGGGCAGGGGATGTCGACCGAGACTCCGGCGGCGGAGTTGTCGGGAATGTCGACGTCGGTGGCACAAAACTAGCGGGTGCCCGCGGTGGGAACACCAAACACCACGTAGCTCCGGCCCGACTGGTCGCCGTTGGGGTCGGCCCCGTAAGCGCCGACGATGAGGTCGTCCATCCCGTCCCCGTTGACGTCCCCCGCACCGCTCACCGAA
>CAYGTG010000173.1:4390-10928 GCA_964352485.1 uncultured Nannocystaceae bacterium
GACGATGAGGTCGTCCATCCCGTCCCCGTTGACGTCCCCCGCACCGCTCACCGAATAGCCCGAGAAGGCAAAGGCCGCCTCGCCATCGAGCACGAAGCCGCCCATCCCTGCCGCGATGTCTGCCAGCGGAATCTGAACCGGTGCGACGTACACCGTCACCGTCGCTATCGCCGTCGCGCCCGCGTCGTCTTCGATTGTGTACTCGAAGCTGTCGGGACCCCAAAAGCCGGCGACCGGGTCGTACATCACGGAACCGTCGTCACCGATGATGAGCGCGCCACCGCTGGCCGACACTGCGTCAAAGTCGGTCACGGTCAGCGGATCTCCGTCCGGGTCGTTGTCGTTGTTCAGCAAGCCACTGGCTGCGTCGAGGATGAGCGCCACGTCTTGGGTCGCAAAGACCTCGTCGTCGACGGCCTCCGGCGCGGCGTTGCTGGCCGTCGTCCCGGTGTCGCCGGCCGTACTCTCGCTGGTCGTATCCGCCGCGCCGGTCGTGTCCGCCTCGCCGGTCGTGTCCGCCTCGCCCGTGGTGTCCGCATCTTCCGTGGTTGCCGACGTCGTGCTCTCGCCCGCCATCGACATCGTCGACATCGCCCCGGTGTACCCGGTGGTCCCCGACTCCGCCCCACCATCGCCGCTCGAGTCGTCGGCGCATCCCACGAGCAAAGACGCGAGCCAAGGAAGCTGTCGAACCAGCGGGGCGACTCTCATCGCGGAATTCGACACACGGGGCACCCGCGCAACCGGGCCACGCTCCGCGAACACGCGAACGTCGCAAACGGCGACGACATTGGGGTGATTGAGCGGTGCCATCGACCTGGCTTCACGCACCAGGCGGGCGGGGCCATCGGCGTCCACGCGGCTCGACCTCACGCGCTTGAGTGCGAGCTCCCGGCGGAGCTTGAGATCGTACGCCCGTTCGACCGTTCCCATCCCACCATGCCCGATCCGCTCCAGAGCCACGTAGCGGCCCGATGGGAATCCGGCCGGCACCTCGGGTTGCGCCGGCGGACACGGTGGGTCGACGACGGTGGTTTCGTCCGCCGAGGAAGACTCGGACGAACGCGAGCCCATCGTTGCCCCCGTCTTCGAACGTACGGGTGATGCTCGAAACCGGGCAGTTCCGCCGTGGACCGGCGAGGAGGCGAGGAGAGGTGTCGCCAGCGAACTACGGTTCGGCGTGCTGCCCGTTGAGTTCGAGCCGTGCCTCGGCGACGGCCCTACCCGACCAGCGCCGCCCCCAAATACGACAGCGCTGTCGTATTGTCAGAACACCGAATTCTTGCCCCGAGCAGCGTCGTGAAACCCGGCGCGGGGTCGCCAAGCCTGTCCCAACCGGGGTCGAAGCCCACTTCCGAGGACTCGACTATTCTGGCACGGGGGCCAGCACCCTGGGTTCGGTACCGTCCTTGATCACCCGCATCGTGATGTCCCCGCCGCGCGCGGTGGGCACGGTGGAGACGTGCAAGCTCAGGGTACGGGCATTGCCAAGACCCAAGCTGACGACACCTTCCTGCGAGACATCCTGGGCCTCGAGATCGAGCCCCGCCATGAACAGGATTCGGTCCCGCACCTCGTCCATACACTTGCCGGGCACCCGCATGGCCGAGACCATCCGGTCTTCGAGTCGATACGACACCGCGAGTTCTTCACACGTCGCCTCGATGTAGATGTGAGAGGCTTCCTTCTCCACGGCGTTCAGCACGATGAGGTTCGCGAGTTTAGCAACCGTAGAGTCGTCGGCGGCGGCAGCTTCATATCGAGTCTCGCCGGAGGGCCGTTCAGACACGAGGCCGAGTATAGGAGTTTCCCGGTCCACAGCAACCTCATCGAGTTGTGGGACCTCCCCGACCGACTCCACCAACTCCTGCACCGGGTCATCCCGGTGGTAGTGAGTCTCGATTGCAGCGGCGATTGCCGCCGGCGAGGCGATGACGACGGTGATCGAGTTCCGCACCCAGTCCCGAAGCTCGCGTACGGTTTCCCGATCCGTCGGGTCACTCATCGCGACAACCAAGCTGTCCTCGCCGTCCAAGATCGGAATCAGCCCTCGAGCCTTCGCGAGCTCATAGGGAACGAGCCCGGGCGCTCGCCGGTCGATGTTGTAGCTTGCAAGGTCGACGTAGGTCCGCATGTACCGAAGTGCGCGAACCATCGCGACGACCTCACCGACAGGTTCACCTATCTTGAACAAGCACCACACCGGCACCCAGACCAGCCAAAGGGACACTCGTACGAAGAGCCGCACCGGCCAACTCACGGCCGCAAGCTCCTCCTCAACCGTGCGCGTGTCTTCCTCGCTCGGCGGCTCGTAGGACCGCAGGGTCCGCACGTTGTTCGAGTCCGCCATCGTCGCCAGGGTGGCAAAGCCCACCGCGCCACGCTCAAAACGATACCTTAACCCGCACGACCTGCTGGGGCAGAGTCGCGTCCGGGTCAGCTCGTTCGGAATCGCAGCGCTGCGACTCAGAGCTTCGCCCACGCGCGGACGTCGACGGACAGCATCGCTCCGTAGTAGCCGCCGACAATGAGTCGGTCACCTGCCGTCGGGACGGCGGACACTCGTCCTTGCCGGCCAGTCGCTCGAGGCCGTGGTCTCGCTCCTCACGGTGCCCCAAGCCCACGCACTACGTGCTCGACCGCTTCATCTGACGCGCCGGGCCCGACAACCCGACGCTGGCCTAATAGCGAGGACTAACGTCGCCTGGAGACCCCTCGGCGCCGAAGGGGCCCAGTCACAGCGGGGTCAAGGCATGACGAGCGTGATGGTTGTGACCACAGGGCCGCAGCCCGGGGTCGAGAACGCGTACTCGATCGAAGCCTCGGCGCTGCCGTCCTCAAAGTGGTCCAGCGGACCCTCGGAGCGTTCCCAGGCGACGTCCCCCCGCGGCTCGGGGCAACCCAGGCTCGGGTCGGCCTCGTTCGCTGCGTGCAAGTAGGCAGCCAACGCCCCGTCCTCCGGTTCCCGGTTCAACACGACGACAGCCTGCTCCAGGCATGTGGCCAAGGCCTGCAGATGTTTCAGCTCCGGGGCACATCCGGTCTCAGACGCGACCGGATCCGGATCCGGGGTCGCAGCCGGAGTCACCGGTGGCTTGGTTGCCGCGGGATCCGTGCGACAGCCCGCGCATGCGAAGGCGACGATGAGCGCGAGGACACGGGACACCCACGATCCATAGCACCCGACTCGGTGCGCGAGCGCATCGTTGTTACCCTCGCATCGTCGCCGCATGACCGCGTTCGCAAAGGGGCGTTTAGCGAAAAGCGCGTCCGCGTTTAAGCGAAATGAAGTGTGGAAATGCCGGGATGGAGGAGCACGCCGGGCGGTACTATCGCTGTCACGGGGCTCGACACTGCGCAGCTCGGTCTCGGAATCGCCCAGATGTCTTCCTTCCGCGATCCGTCACCGAGAGCGCTCTTCACCTCACCACGTGACTTCCTCGAAGTCCTCGAGGAGCACGCCGTATCGCGGCCGCCCAAAGATCCCCGGCGTCTCTCGGCGCACTCCTGCCCCCGAAAAGGGAAGGAGGATGGTTCGGACTCCACGGAGACCGCGACCGGCTCGTCTGGGACCGACGGCGAGGCGTCAAACTCGACCGACGACGGGAGCGGGACATCGACCGGGCTCAGCGCCGGCGACGAGACGACCGAGGCAAGCGGGTCGTCCACCGGTCTGATGTTCGACCCGGAGTCCTGCGCCGCGATGGACCAGGAGACCTGTGCCATGAACTGAGGACTCCTACGCAAGCTTCAGCGCGCGGCAGCGGGCGTATCAGCCGGTGCAGCAGGCTGTGATGGGCGCGGTGCCCTCGACCGCCCCGATGATCTCGCCTCCCGACGTCTCGCAGATCGGGGTGGGAAGCTCGTCCGTGTCCGCGAGCCCCGCCCCGTACACGGGGGCAGGACTATCCGAGCAGGCCCCGATCGGGAGCGCCGTTCCAGGCGCTCCGCAACCCTGGGAATTCGTGACGACCTCGACCTCGCCCTCACACGCATACGCCCCCTCGCAGCCGCACGGGGAGCAGCTGCGATTGTCGGCGTAGTCTTGGTACACGACGGTGCGCTGCGTGAAGTCACCTTCGGGACAGGGGACGTCTCCCTCGACGTAGATGCACTGCAAGGTGTTGCCGTCCGCGCAGACACCCCCCGCACAGGAGGCACCATCCGGCGCAAAGCACCCGTCCTGCTCGTCGAGACCAACGATCGGCTCAGCGATGACCTCGAACTGCGTATCGCAGCTCGCCTCAGTGCCGGAGGTTGCGCGAAGGAAAAGAGGGCTGGCGCTTCCGAGGCTGTCGCATTCGGGGAAGAGCTCCAAGGAGAGCTGAGGCATGCCCCGGCAGCCGCTGTTTGCGAAGAACTCCAGGAAGACCGGGACGCCGTCGCAGCTGTCGGGGGTATTGACCTCGCACGCGCAGGAGCACGCATGCGGCCCGTCGTAGGCGGACGCACCACGAAACGCAACGTCGCCGTCACAGGCACCGAGCGGGGCGAGCGTCACCGGACCGCTCCAGCCCTCTACGGTCGCGAGGCATACCTGGCCGTCAATGCATTCCTGGGGCCCACCGGTCGGCTCCGCAGAGTCGGACCCGGTCGTGTCCGACCCCGTCGTGCTCAGCGTGGGCTCGGTCGGCAAGCCCGATTCACTCATGCTCCCGGTGTCCGTCCCCATGTCCACAGGGACGCATTGCCCCGAGGACGCGCCGCTGAACTTCCCGTACTGCCAGCCCGAGTCGCAGCTCTCTTTGGGGAAGCTGCAGAAACCGTCGAGCTCGCACCGCCCGCTCGGACACTCGACGTCGTCGCTGCACGCAAAGGTCTCGGCCGCCGAGCACCCCGCCGCCACCAAAGCTGCAGGCAAGACCCAAAGGAGCTTCCGGGCGCCCATGCGGATGAAGGATAGCATCCTCGGGCTCTGCCGTGGTCGGCGTGGGGGGGCCGATCGAGACCGGGCCCCCGGAGTGAAGACGAAGCTCCGCGCCCCACCCGGCGCTGGAACCATCACATTTCTCTCCCGCACCGTGCCCACCGGAGCCAGTGCTGGGTCGCTGAGGACTGAACCGAGCGCGCCGAGGGCCGGATGGGTCTCCTCGTCACGCAGGGTCGATGGAGTCGCTGATCTGCCAGAACTCGAACCCATCCACCTCGAAGACGAGGTCGTGGGTGCCGCCGAACATGTCGTCCGCGATCGAGATCGTGCACGGCTGCAGGTTGGTATCGAAGCCCGGTGCGCTGCGTGCACCGCAGCTACCGCCTCGTTCCCAAGAAACGCGTCAACCGCATCATCGAGTATGCCTTCGCGGTCGTGTCCGCGAGGTACAGGGAGACGTGGGGGATGGAGTTCTACGAGTTCAAGTTCCTCTCGACGCACTACCACATCGTGCTCTACGACCGTTTCGGTCGCGTCTGCGACTTCATCAAGGATCTCGACGCGATCATCGCCCGCGAGCTGAACGCAATTCGCGGCACGAGCGGTAAGTTCTTTGACGGGTCCCAGCGCCCTGAACAAACCGATCCCGACTCAGCTGTCCATGCATGTCGGTCGCGTTTGGCGACCTGGACCTCCCGTCCGGGTCCACTCGGGTCCACTCGGGTCCACTTGGGCCTTCACTCCGGGTCCTGCCGTAGATCGGCCGGTCTTCACGCTCGAGCAACCGGCACGACGCTCACCCGCAGCACAAGCACTCGGGGTGACCCAGCGGCAGCGCGATGTGCAAGCCGGTGATCGTCGGCTCGGGAGCGTCGCTCGTCGGCGTAGGCCAGCGTCTCGTCTTGCCACCAGCTTCGATGTAGACCGAGCCATCGGGGCCAAACGTGATCCAGCCGCTGCCACGGCCTCGGACGATACGCTCGCTCCTTACCGCCTCGGTATCGACCCGAAGAACGGTGGTGTCGAAGGTCGGGAACTGGTTGACGCCCTGGCGGTCGACTTCGTACGCACGCTGCAGTACGAAGACCGGGCCTGGCGGTCCGGCGGGCACGAAGAGCACGCCGCCCGGCGTGCCGATCTCGATGGGGGTCTCGCGCCCGGGGACCGTGAGCTTGTCGTTGGTGAGTTCGTAGCCCTTGGGCGGGCGCGCGTCGAGGAGCACGCCCTCGGGCTGAACGAGCGCAAACGGGCTCTGGAGTGCTTCGTACGAAGACATGCCGCCCGTCGCGTCGTCACGGATGAATCCGAGGACGTCGCCGCCCGGCGCGATACCCCGCTGCCGTTGTGCGTCGCCCGGCTCAGACGCGTCAGGGGCGGGCGACGTCGAGACCCGTCGCAGGTCGCTCAGCGAGGCCGTGTACTCACAGTGATGCTCCTTCATTTCCTTGTTCGCCGTCACCGCGCGGCGCCGGGGAAGGTCGAGCAACACGAACTGTCCCTCGCGTACCAACGGGACGAAACGTTTGGCCTCATGCACCCACCCGCCCGCGACGTAGACCGCCGGATCGGGGTCCGCGAAGTTCCCGTTGTCATTCTCCCTCGCAAGCGGTGGCTCTGACACGAAGAAGTACGTCGGTACCGCCTTGTCCTGCGCGGTGTCATAGGCCA
>CAYGTG010000174.1:0-10914 GCA_964352485.1 uncultured Nannocystaceae bacterium
TCGGGGGGACGATCAGCCAGGCCCAGGGGCCCCCTCGGAGGTTGACGACGGCGCGGTTTGGGAAGCTCTCCAAGACGAGGTCGTCTGCGACCTCCGATTGACTTGGTTTGTCCGCCGCGTCCATGTCGGATGGATCGTTGGGCGCCACGGCCAGCGTCAGACCCGGCTGCCCGACGCGGGGGCCGACGTATGCGTCTCGGACCGGTCGTCGGCGCCACGTTTCGATGCCTCGGCGACTCGGTTGGCCGCGGGAGTGGCGTGCGCCTGGGTTGATTCAGGTCGTCCCTCCGGCCGCCGCAGACGTCATCGTCTCCTGCTCGCCAGGATTGGCGCATGCGTAAATGCGACAGCGCTGTCGTATTTGCCAAACGCCGAATTCCGGTGTTTATGGCCACATCGGAGTACGATTTACCGTGCGCGATATCGCCCTGGCTGCACGTCAGGATCCGCCGGACGACCGTACAGTCCATCGCGACACGTCACCGTCGCCGAGGCTTTGCTCGGCACGATACTCGATACTCGAAGACCCGGTCTGGGTGGGCATCGACGACACCGGCCTCGATGTCCCGATGTCCTGTACCGAAACCGCAGAGGCGTGCCTCCAGACCGACGACTCGGCTGCAAGGCTGCAAGATGCACGTGCGGCGTGCGGCGCCGCTTCTGTCTTCTGTCAGGCGTTCACGCTCGGCGATAATCGGGCCGCCAAGGCGCCAAGGCCGTCGCCTGGATCAAGGAGCTGTACGCGGTACGCGGTCGAGGAGCGCGCCCAAGACATGTCGCCCGACGCGCGGCTCAGACCGGGGTGCCGGAGTCCCGGTTGTGCACCCGGACGATGCCACACTCGACAGAGGGGGGACGGCCCGCGCATCGGCGTGCCGATTCTTCCCACTAGTTTCGCTCAGTGCTCAACCGTCCGCGCAGCATCGGCCGTCGATGAAGCAACTCCAACTTGGTCACCTCGACTGGCAAAACCAGCTGGTCCGGAACGGCATCCTTGCCCCCGGGTTCGATGTCCCAGACATTAGTCGAGCCCCACAGCCCGTTTGCGTAAAAACCTACAGCGTCGCCCCCGGTCGCAAAGTTCTCGGCCTCGAGTTCGCCAATGCAACTGAGATCAATCTGCGCATTGGGTTCAGATAAAAACCCTAGTGCGACCTGGGTCGAGCAGGGGAGTTCACCGGGTATTTCCGTGTCCATCGTCAAAAAGTGACCGGCCTGTGGAAAAATGACTTGCTGGACCTCGGCGCGCTCACGGAAACTTGCAGCCAGCGACACCGCGGTTCGCAAGTCCCAGGCGCCGCTGAGCACGAGCGTCGGCGGTAGGACACCAAATTCAGCGTTGTCCTGCTGCCGACTGATTGCAGGCCACACCGCGTCGACCTCGGCGAACATTCGAGAGCCATCGAACGGATCGAACCACGTCGTGTCCCAGACCTCGGCGAGTGAGGCCGCGTCCGCCGGCCAATCGGCAGCCATGTCCCGGGCGAAGTAGTGTGTGAAGTAGAACCCGTTGAACCCCTGGTTGGATTCGAGTAAGTCTCCGATTTCGAGCGGAGTGTCCCACCCCGAAAAGGTGCCACGGGTCACCAACGCTTCGAGTCGCTCAATATCTTGATCCTCGCAACGGATGATCCGGTGCACGATTGCAGGCACGAGCACCCGAGCCCCCTTCGCTTCCATGATCGAGAAGAACGAAAACCGAAGCAAGGCTTGATCGACTCCCAGCGGTTCTCCGCAAGGCAGGCTGGGGAGTTCCTCGACCATTTGCTCGTAGGCTTGCGTCGCCGTCCCGGGAAAACGCGCGACGCACTCCGGATCTGCATCACACGCGGCAAGCACCTCAAGCCCGATCTCCTGCGACAACTCCGAGCGCCCACCCCAGTGCCGATCGGCGAACGCTTCGAGAATCGCACCGTTCACGAAGTCGGGGAACTGCTGCAAGAAGCGTTGCCCCGCATAGGTGCCGTAGGAAATGCCCCAAAGAAAACGCGGTGCCGCGCTGTCGGTTGCCAGCATGAGCGTGGCCATGTCCCGCACGGATTCCGCCGATTGAAACGCCGACAGTCCATCATTATATGTTTCGGCGATCTGCTGAGCGCAGGTCTCCAAGCGCTCCGACAAAGGCACATCGTTCAAGAAACACTGCATCGGTGTCGATGGTGCGATCCCACGCGAATTAACGAAGTACGCATCGAGCCCAACCGCGTTCAATGCATCAATTAGAGGCAGCTGGGAGTACGTTGCGGCCGACTCTCCCGGCCCGCCGGCGAAGAACCAGACCTGCCCGATACCGCTGCCAAGCCGACGAGTGATATGCACATTCAGGCTGCCAAAGTCGGGATCACCATAGTAGGCGGGCAGTGATGTCGTTGCGCATTCGGCTGAAGCGCTCGCTCCAGTTTGGGGCCCGCATGCTCCCCACTGCAGTTCAACGTCGGGTAGGTCTATTTCCGATCCGCCCGTGGAACTTTCCCCCCCGGGCGACGAAGAGGCGCCGGCGGAGGTCGAGTCCGACGACTGTGTCGTGGAACTCTCCCCCGTCTGGGAAGCCGCTTCGGGACCGCTGCTGCTCGACTCTCCCGTTCCCGTGCCGGTCCCCGCACTAGCAGCATCACGACCTCCATCGTCACGACAGCCGACCGGTGCGACGAGACATGACGCGAATAAAAGGCTCTCGATCCTCATCGGGGTGGCTCCATCAACGTGTATGGGACGGGGGCCGCAGCAGCGGAACCTCAGTCATACCAGGACTCCCCGCTGGACGCGTCAAAGTCTGACCGCGTCAGTATTCATGGAAGGGCGCCGGACGACAATCGTCGAGTTTGCGTTGTGAGGCCAGCAGGTCAAGGCAAGCCGGAGATTTCTGCCCCTGGTTCGGCGCGAGAACCGCATTGCGTTCTCGTGCTGGCTCGCGACTGGCGAGGGAGGAGCCGTGGCGACCCTCTCCGAGCCCCGACGCGGGCGCGCTCGAGCGTCACAAGACTGGTTGCGACACCGCCCGGGTTGTGCGGGTCCTCCGCGGGCTGCACGCCTCTTCGGCCGCCGGTGTAGAATCTTGCGATGCTCGACGTCGATCGCCTCGATGGAGTTGACTGGAAGCCAGATCCGGACGAATCGTCCGGCGACGAAGCTGACGTAAAGCCAGGCCAGTGGCTGCGCTACCGATTGCCCTTGCACGATGCGGGCGCCATGGGCTTCCTCGCGGGTGCGCTACTGCTCGCAGCGAGCTCCGCCGGAGTCTGGTTCGTCTACGATTGGGGCCTGCCAGCGTGGTTCTCGGCGGTCCTGTGCATCCCTGGTCTTCCGGGTGCGTACGTCGTGTTTCACGGCATCCGGGACTGGTCTATCTCCGCGAGACACCAACCGGTCCTCATCGAGGTCAGTGACCACCCACTGCGAGCAAGCGACTCGGCGCAGTTGTTGGTTGTCCAGCCCGGCACGACTCCACCCAAATCCATCTCCGCGCGCCTGCGCTGTCGCCGGGTCCACGCAACGAGGCACACCGGCGGTGCGGGAACCCAGGGCGGTTATTCGATCGATGACGAAGTGATGTTCGAGCATCCCATTGAGCTTTCGGGCACGCTCGATGCCACGGACGACGGCACTCGCATCCAAGGTCAGCTGCGGATTCCACAGAACGCGCCATGCACCGGGAAGAGCCGCGACCCCAACAACACGAACACCACGACGGAGTTCAGCTGGTGGATCGACGTGCGTGTCCACCCAGCCAACCACTCGCCCATCGACACGAGTGCTCCTGTGCGGATCGTGCGGGGCCCATTCGGATAGCGCCCGGAGCTACGCTGTGTCCAATCCCCAAACCGAGTGCATCGTCGTGCCGCACCGTGGGCACGGACAGGACCAGGCCGACACCGAATCGTGCTTTGCCGAGCGAGACCGGAGGCCCCGAGGTCGCGAAGCACCCGGGCCGGTGCAGAGTGGGAAAAAGCAGGGAATAGTGAACATGTCGATCGCTGGAAAGAGAGTGGCCCTGACCGGAACCTTCGCCAAGATGAAGCGTGCGGACGCGAGCGAAGCGCTCGCACGGGCGCAACGGTCGCGACGGGCGTGTCCAAAAACCTCGACATCCTGATCGCGGGGGCTCGCGCAGGAATCAAGGTGGAGAAGGCGCGGTCGCTCGGGGTGGGTTCTGCCGAAGCACACGTTTCTCACCCAGGAACTTGCGTCCTGCTTACGCACGTCCGCTGCGGCACCACTCTCGAGCTTCTGCGCGTTTCGAATGCTCCAGGCCGCCGGCTCAGCCCCCGACGCAGATCTCCTGTCCGACGTCGCTGACCAGCTCACAGGACGGAATGGGGGCAGGGCAGTCCGTGTTCGTGCTGCACGGAAACACGCAACGGCTTGCGATGCACTCGGGTTCCAGGCCGTGGGGCAAGCTCGGGCAATCGGAGACGGTTTCGCAGATGACGACACAGACCTGGTCATCGACGCACTCAAGCGGTCCGGGGCAGCTTCCGCGCTGGCAGGGGAGGTATGGGGTCGGAATGCACGCGTCCGTCATCGGGGCACACGCACTTCCGTCCGGGCACACGCAGGCGTCTGTGTCCCCGCGGTCGGTCGAGTCCCTGCCGCCCGATGACGTTGTCGAGGTTCCCAAGCTTGTGGAGACCGTCTCAGAAGTGGTGGTGGTGGCAGTGGTCCGGCCACCGGAGCCGGCCGAGGGCTGACAGATGTTGGATGTGCAGGTCAGCTCGGCGTCGCAGGTGCCGTTGCCGTAACACGGACAGGCTTCGGAGCCGTCTTGGCAGCTCGTGGAGACGCAGTTGCGGTCCGCGTTACACACGAGGGCGCCGTCGCAGGTCGCGTTGCCGTAGCAGGAGCAACCACTGGCGCCCTCGGGGCAGGCGCCCGGATCTGATCCCACATCGCTGAAGCAGCCAGCGGTGAGTCCGATGAAGAGGCCAAAAAGCAGTCCGAACCGCATGCTCGGACTATAGCTCAGCCGACCCCGGCCACGGGCGTGTGAGCCACGGGCGCGTCGACGTCCAACCCGGATTCCCCGTCCGTACGTCGCGCAGATGCGCAGGTGATCGGGCCCGTGCGAGCGGACACACCTCGGGTCATTCCGACCCTCAAACCGACGCGACCGCCCTACTTCCACCGCGATCGGCCCCGATCGCTGGAACCGGGTTCCGGCCGGGAACACGACATCACGGGCGCCAGCCCCCCACGCATCCCACACCGCCCTGTACGCCGAGAGCCACCCATGATGACGCTGGGTAGCTTCGATGCGCGCCCAGTTGTCTCGGCTCGCGAACGTCGGATTTCGGCCGCGTCTCTTCTCCCCAGTGGTCGGACTGTCGTACGGGTTCTGCCGAAGCAAGGTGTGGGTCACCACGAGGTGCAGGTGGTTCGACATCACCACCCAGGCATGGACCTTGACCCGGGTCATCGAAACCGCCCGCGCCAGCGCGTACTCAAAGACCCGCATTCAACTCCGGCGACGGCCGGAGGAAAAACCACCGCTCCGAGCATCGTCGCGTCAGTAGGTAGGTTCGCCCCGGGTGCACGTGCCGAGCCAGCACGACGCCCTGGTCGACGCCAACTCGCGATCGTTGCATCGTTTCGACAGGGCCGCGCCTGGCACGCCCGTCCTCGACCCCCGCGCCGGTGGGGTCCAAGTCCGCCGTGGACACGGTGACCAACGATGCTGGATGCCTCTGCGATACGGAGGCGCACAATCCTTCCTACTGGGACGACTCGACCGGCTTCCGCTGCTGCCAGGACTGACGGTATCGCGCTCTGCGCGACCGTGGCGCGCGCCGGCGACCGACCGACCGGTAATCGGACTGACGGTGTGCGCAACCCGAGCGCGGCTGCGAGTGAAGATCGTGTAGACGCGCAGACGCTGTACACAGACCTCCAATCGCTTCCCGCTTGGTCCAGGCAGAGACGCAGAGCGCGTGTACTGTTGATCCTGGGATGGGGATGCGAGAGGTGAACTGCGGACTCGTGCTTGCCCTGGGAGGCGTGATCGCGCTTGGCGGCTGCTACAGCGGAACTCAGGCTGGAGCGGCGACCGACTCAGATGGCGCGTCGGAGGGCGAAGACGAGCCCAGCGGCGGCTCTGGCGACGGCGGAACGGACTCGGGCACGGACGGTGATGACCCCGTCCCCGAGGACCAGTGTGCCGATGCCGAGGACAGCCACGATCTTCTGGTGCGTCGGCTGACTCGATTCGAGTACGCCAACACCGTGCAGGACGTGCTGGCTGTCGACCTAAGAGAGGATGTGGAGGCGCTGCTGCCCGAGGACATCCGGGTCGATGGATTCAGCAACAATGTCGGTGCTCAAGTGGTCACGTTCGGCCACATCGAGGCCTACCACGAGCTCGCCCTGGTGGCCGTCACACGCATCGACGATCTCACGGCCTTGTCGACCGAGGTGGCAGGGTGTGCCGACCTCTCCGCCTCGTGTCAGGAAGCCGTCGTCCGCGACTTCGGTTTGAAGCTGTGGCGCCGGCCGCTGAGCGACACCGAGATCGATTCGTTCGATCGGCACTTTGCCGCGGTGCAAGAGGAAGGGGAGGGCTTCGATGCTGCGCTCGGCCTGGTCTTGCGCACGATGATGGCGTCGCCGCAGTTCCTGTACCGTCTCGAGGACGAGGTGACCTCCGACGACGGTGCCCCCACGCGTTCATTGGGCAGCTATGAGGTGGCCTCGCGGCTGTCGTACTTGATCTGGGGCAGCGCACCCGATGATGCGCTGTACCAAGCGGCGGCCAGCGACGCGCTGCTCGAGACCGCAAACATCGAGGCGCAGGTCGAGCGCATGCTGAAGACGCCGCGGGCCCGCGAAGTCTCGCTGCAATACATCCGGGACTGGCTCGCGCTCGACGGGCTCTCCGATCTCAACCGCGACCCGGAACTCTATCCAGGCTTCACGCTCGCGCTTGCGGCGGACATGCGGGAGGAGACGCAGCGGCTGTTCGAGCACATCATCTGGGAGGAGCAGGGATCGGTCGTCGACATTCTCGACGCCGACTACACGTTCGCTTCACCGGAACTCGCGGCGTTCTACGGGATCGACAGCCCCGAGGCCGACTGGGCGATGTACGATCTGACCGATCTTCCCAACCGGCAGGGCATCATGACGCACGCCGGGGTGCTGGCCCTCAATGGCCACGGCAACCGACCCTCGGTGGTCGAGCGCGGCTTGTTCGTGCTGCGCTCGGTGTTGTGCTCGGACGTGATCGCGCCTCCCGCCAACGTCGACACCACGATGTCCGACGTCGACCCGGACGCCCCCGAACGCGTCAAGTCGGAGGCGCGGCTCGCCAACGCCACATGCGCTAGTTGTCACGCCCAGTTCGACCCGATGGGGTGGGGCTTCGAGCGTTACGACGGCGTGGGTGCGTACAAGGAGACCGACGAATTCGGCAACGCGTTGGCCGACGATGGCTGGTTCATCTCGCGGACCAGCGATGGTGAACTCCCCTATCAGTCGCTCGGTGAACTCGTCGATCTCGTCGCCGCCGATGAGACCGCCCAGCTGTGCGTAGGGGTCAAGCGGCCGCTGCAGTTTGCGGTGGGGCGTCCTCTTCGCGGGTCCGACAGCTGTGCAATCGACGACGTCGCCGCCGCTGCGGCAGACAGCGGCGGCAGCTACCAAGCGCTCATTACGGCGATTGCAGTCCACCCCAGCTTCCGACGGCTCCGTCTTGAGTAGCGCCGGTCGAGACTTGGAAAGGAGAACACGAATGAAGTATCGAAAATCGCTCGACCGTCGAACCTTCCGGCGGGGTGCAGGTACCGTCGCGATCGGGCTGCCGTTCCTCGACGAGATGCGGGTGCAGAGCGTTTACGCCGGCGCTCCCGAGCCGCCGGTGCGAGCGTTCAATCTCTTCTTCGGGCTGGGCGTTCCCAAGGAGATTCAGGCCGAGGGCCTGGGCACCGATGCCCTCTCTCCGCTGGCCCCCTTCGCCGACAAGTTCGCGTTTCTGCGCGGGATCAACCTGTTCGAAGCCGACGGCCCGTCCCAAAACCACTTCGATGGCGGCGGTGCGATGTTTACCGCGGCCGAGCCCAACAACGAGTCGGACGCGGGCGGACCCTCGCTAGACCAGGTCATCCTCAGCGAGCTCTACCCCAAGGGTCCGCCGACGACGATCAACACCCTGATGATGGGCAGCTATTTCCGGCGCACGCTGGAGAACAACGCGTCGCTCACTCGCTACGTCCACTGCTGGAAAGAGGACGGCACGCCGGTCGATGTGCCGATCGAGACGCCTGCCGAGCTGTTCGCGCGCGTGTTCGGGTCGGCACCGCCCAAGGGTCCCGATGATCTCAAGGCGCGCCACTATGATCGCAGCGTGCTCGACTCGATGCTGGACCAGTACCAGCACTACACCAGCGATGCCGGCGGGCTCGGAGCGGGGTCGCAGGCGCGGATCAAGGACCACCTGGACAAGGTTCGCGAGCTCGAGCGCAAGCTCTTCCCCGAAGACATCGGGTGCACCATCCCCAGCGATCCCGGCGACATGCCGCTGCTGCACGGGCAGTCGGTCGACAACGGAGGCGGTGGCCCCGAGCTGTTCGTCGACGAGTGGGTGCCGTGGTGGCAGTCTCTGGCCGACATCTACGCGCTCGCCGTGCTCTGCGATGTGACCCGCTTTGGCATGGTGATGTTCCAGTCCGGCGGCGAGCGGATTCGGCTCAATGGCGACTGGGACTACAACGGCCAGCCGATCACGTTCAACGACGTGGCCGACTCGATCGGCGTTGGCGGCAGCCATGAGTACTGGCACAGCTACCAGGCCAGCAATGCCAACACCCAGATGCGGTGGCACACCCACTTCATCATGGCTCAGATGGCGCACTTCCTCTCGGCCATCGATGATCCGGACTACGCCGACGCCAATGGTCAAACCGTCCTGGAGAATGCGCTGATCACCATCGGCACTGAGCTGGGCAACGGCAACCCGCACGACCTCGAGTCGGTATTCCACATGGTCTCTCAGGCCAACGGCCGCTTCGCGCCGGGGACCTACGATCTCGACCGCTCCGGCACCGACCTGTACAACACCATTTTGCAGGGCCACGGCATCAAGCGACAGATGGGCACCCCCTCCGCGTTCACAGGGACCATCGACACGATCCTGGCGTAGCAGTGTAGAATCCTTTGGTGGACTGGCCTGGCGCACTCACGCTGTCCGTCGGTCTCGCGATGGATGCGATGGCCGTCGCGGTCGCCCGGGGCGTCGCGGTGAGCGAGGTGCGGATTCGGGATGCGGTCGCGCTCGCGGTTGTCTTTGGCGGCCTCCAGGCGCTCATGCCGGCCCTTGGATGGCTGGTCGGCGCGGGGTTCGGGGCGAGCATGCGTTCGTGGGATCACTGGCTCGCGTTCGCCCTGCTCGCTGGCATTGGGGCGAAGATCCTGTGGGACGCTCGCGAGGCACGCACCAAACCGTTGGCGGTCCCCAAGCAGCCGTTTGCGCTGCGGGTGCTGTTGGTGCTTGGTGTCGCGACCAGCATCGATGCATTCGCGGCTGGCATCTCGCTCCCGATGTTAGGGCTGACGTTGTGGCCTACGGTAGCGGTGATCGGTGTGGTGACCGCGGTGCTCAGTCTTGTCGGGCTGGCTGTGGGCTTCCGTTTCCGCTTGCTGCTCGGACGCGGCCTCGATGTCCTCGGGGGACTGGTTCTGATCGGACTCGCGCTGAAGGCTCTCGTCACAGGCCTGCGTTGAGGTTGCCTTCGTTCAGGCCGTGTTCTTGCAGCCAGCGCTCGGGCTCGCTGAGTTCGGCATCTTCGAGCCCCGGTGTTCCGCGCATAGCCTCGACCGATCGTCGGATCCACTTCGTGCCGACTTCAGTCGCACCCGACTCGTACTGCGCGACCCCATAGATGTACTGCAGCGTTCCGAGAATTGGACCTGAGCTGTTCTCCGTCGATGGTTCCAGCAGGGCGATGGCGTCCGCCGAACGTCCCATCGCCAACAGCGTCCGGGCTTGCTCGATGTCCAGGTCCGCCTTACGCTCAGGCTCTACGTCATCGACCGCGGCCTCCCGAGCGGAGATGCACATCTCCAAAGATGCTTGAAGCCGCTCACCGCGGCGGAGCGCTCGGGCGAGGTTGACACGGATCGCCAGGACGACCGGGTGCGGGACCCCAAACATTGCGGTCAGCTTGCGCTCGAGCTCTTGGTACGTCGCGATGCTTGGCTCGAAGTCTCCGAGCTCGAGTTGTGCGCTCGCCAGTCGGTTGAGCGCGCTAAAAAGCTGGGTGGCGTCGGCGTTTGGGTCCGCTTCGAGCACCGTGATGGCCCTTCGAAGGTCAGGAACGGCTGCCTGCGGGTTGCCCAGGCGCAGCGACGCGGTTCCGCGCTTGAGCATGGCGACGACCTCCTCGTCCGAGCCCGGCCCAAAGCGCGAGAGCGCGAGGTCGACCGCTTGCTGAAGGTGTTCGTGTGCTCCCTCCGCGTCGGCTTGCGCGACGGAGATCTCGGCCCGCAAGAACAGGGCGCCCAGCTGGTCGGAGTCCGTGAACGAGAGCGCCTCGTAGACCTCGACGTGGCGAAGGGCGTCGTCGAGCTCGTTGCGTTCCAGCGCCAACGTAGCTTCGATCTCCGCGATACGGTGGGTTGTGCGGCCAGGCCCCAGATGCCGCCGCCGTAGTGCTGTCGCGAGATCGATCCAGTGGTCCGCCTGATCGTTGGCCCGGATCTCCATCGATCGTCGTGCGAGCGTTTCCGCCGCGATCGCGGCGGATCGGGTGTCTCCGATCTCCTCGGCGCGCAGGAAGGCCCGCTCGAGCGCTGCCGCAGCATCCGGTGAGCCTCGGTCGAGTGTGAGCCCGAACCCAAGATCGAGCTCGATCTCCAGCGGCGGATAGTCGACGGCGTCGATCCGAGTGCGCAGCTCATCGAGCGACGCCGGCACCGTTTCGCCATCTC
>CAYGTG010000175.1:0-10892 GCA_964352485.1 uncultured Nannocystaceae bacterium
GGCGTGGGCTGACCGGGACGCAGAGGCGGAGTATCTCGCGGTCCGTTTGGCCGAGCACCTTCGCGCGAGGTGGGGGGATACGAGCTTCGGGCATGTGGATGTGCTTCCCGTGCTGTTCTTCCGGGTCCGCGAGGCGTACATCGTCGGCCGCGTCGTCCGAGGCGGTGACGTGGTGCCGCTGGTCATCCCGCTGCAATCGACGCCGCAGGGCGTTGTGGTCGACGGGGCGATCTTTTCGTTGGAGGAGACACTCGCCGTCTTCAGCAGCACGCGCGCCTACATGTTTGTTGACGTGCATCGGCCCAGCGACCTCGTTCGCTTCCTGGGCACGCTGATGCCCAAGCTCTCGCTTTCGGAGCTGTATGTCGCGATTGCCCACCATCGGCACGGCAAGACGCTGATCTATCGCGAGCTGGTCGAGCACCTGGTCAAGAGCGACGACAAGTTCATCATCGCTCCGGGCATTCGGGGGCTCGTGATGACGGTGTTCACGATGCCCAACTACGGCAACGTGTTCAAAATCATTCGCGACAAGTTCGAAAAGCCCGATGCGACGCGGACGGCGATCATGCAGTCGTATCGGGATGTCTTCCGTGGCCGCCGCGTCGGTCGGCTGGCGGACACCCAAGAGTTCGAGCACCTGGAGTTCGAGCGCAGCCGGTTTACAGAGTCGTGCCTTCGGGAGCTGCTCGAAAAAGCTTCGGAGACGATCCGCGTGGTCGGAGACAAAGTCGTCGTCTCACATCTGTATATCGAGGAAAAACTCACGCCTCTGAACATCTACTTGGACGAGGCCCCGCCCAAGCGGGCGGCTGCAGCCATCGTGGACTACGGGGACGCGATCAAGGAGCTGGCGGCGAACAACATCTTCGCTGGCGACTTGCTGTGGAAGAACTTCGGGGTCAGCGAGTACGGTCGCGCCGTGCTCTACGACTACGACGAAATCGCGCCGTTGCTCTCGTGCAACTTCCGCGAGGTCCCCACGCCCAAAACGCACGAGCAGGAGATGGCGGCGACCCCGTGGTACCCGATAGCGCCGCAGGACGTGTTTCCCCAGGAGTGGGCTCCATTCATCGTTCCCCGCGATCCATTTCTGTCACAGGCTTTCCGCGAGGCACACGCCGACCTGATGACACCTCAGATGTGGCGTGCGAAGCAGCGGGCCGTGCTGGATGGGGAACTCGAGGTCGGACTGCCGTACCGGCCGCGCTACCCAGCCCTCCATGACACTCCGCCAGGGGCGCCGCTCTCTCGGGGATGACATCGCGCTGACATCCGTTGCATCCGGGCTGAGGACCGACTATTCACGCAGCAACAGCTGTGGGAATGCAAGCTCTACTCCGCGTCATCAGCGGCCCCAACGCAGGGGCATGCTTCGTGCTCGAGGGACGCACGCGGTTTGGTCGTGCCGCCGACGCGGACATTCAGCTCGATGAGCCGGACGTCTCCAGGCACCACGCCCGGATCCGGCGGGAACCGGACGGACGTTTCGAGTTGTCCGACCTGGGCAGCACGGCCGGGACGACCGTCAACGGTGCCTCGGTTCGAAAGAAGATACTCGAGCCCGATGACGTGATCGCGATCGGCCGGAGTCGATTCGCGTTCGAGCTCGCGACCGGCACGTCAACCGATGTCAGCTTTTCGGACAAGGTGCGAGGTTTCGCGACCCTGCGCCCGACCGTGCCGATGCCGGCGGTGCCGGTCGCGAGCTCCGTGCCGACATCCCAGCAGCCACCCGCGAAGCGGAAGCGGCGACGGACGACCCAACGACGTATCCCCGCCATGCGTGACGCACTGCCCTTGGGCAAACGGCCCCAGCCCAGCTCGTCACGGTCTCGAAGACCAGAGGTGGCGCCACCGATGCCGCGCACGCATCCCTTGGGCACGCCGCGGGGGACTCCGCTGGCCGAGTCCGGGTCCGTCACAGCCGAGGGCAAGCCCCAAGGGCTTGATGCAGCGCTCTCGACCCTGCGGGACGTACTCGAGTATCGAGCGCTTCGTCTCGAGGGACTGCGGGGGCGACCGATGAACACCAAGGCCGCGGCTCGGTACGCACAGTTGACGACCCGGCTCCTGGCCGAGACCCATGGGCTTCCCTCGTCGCGTCGCTTCGTTCGCGAGCGCTGTCCACTGCCCGCAACGTTGACCCAATCCGCGGGGGAGATGTCCCGAACCCTGGAGGTCAGCCTTGACGACCTGAGCGCGGGCGGAACCCGTCTCACCATGTTCGACCCCTCCGTCCGGGTCGGAGACGAGGTCTGGGTCGCCTTCGATCTTGCTTCGCTGTTCTCGTTTGGCCAGAAGGTCGTGTTTCGGAGTCGGGTCGTGTGGACCAGCGGAAGCATCGGAGCCACCGGCTTGATGTTCGGCGGAAACGCGCACTTCGTCGATACGGTCGAAGCGGCAATCGCAACGGGATGATGCTTCGATGAGTGAGCCGCGCCTGCTCGACCCGGGATACTGGGTCTTCCCGCTGCGCACCCCAACCCTTCCGCCGGCGATCGCGACCAACACCGCCATCGTGGGACGTCGGAAGTTGGCCGTGATCGAGCCCGCCACCCCGCACGCAGACGAGCAGGCTCGACTCTTGGCGATGCTCGAGGAGCGCATTGCGGACGGTGCTCAGGTTGAGGCGATTCTCATCACGCATCACCACAGCGACCACATCGGGTTTGCCCAGGCGCTCGCAGAGCGCACCGGCGCGCCGATCCTGGCCCATCCTGAGACTGCGTGCCGGGTTGCGATGACGGTCGAGCGTCAGCTGACCGACGACACGCTGGTGGAGCTCGACGGGGGGCACGCGTTGCGTCCCGTCTTCACCCCCGGGCATGCGCCTGGACACCTCGTCTACCTCGACACCGCCACGGGCATCGCCCACGCCGGGGACATGGTCGCCGGGGAGGGCTCCATCCTCATCGATCCCGACGACGGCGGCGACATGGCGGCGTACCTCGAATCTCTCGAAACCCTGGCTGCGCTTGGCGCGAGCCGGCTCGTCCCGGCACACGGCCGCACCTTCGAGGAGCCCGAAGCGGTCTGCCGTCACTTCGTCGAGCATCGCCTCGGGCGGGAGCGGAAAGTGTTGGCCGCAATGGGGACGGAATCGCAAACCCTGCCAGAAATCCTGGCATCGGCGTACGCGGATACCCCAAAGATGCTGTGGCCGCTGGCTGAGAAATCGCTTCGTGCTCACTTGGTCAAGCTCGTCACCGAGGGTCGAGTGCTTCAAGACGAGACGGGTGCGCGGCGCACTGAGAGCTGAGGGTCCGCGGCGGCCCGTGGATGGACGGCAGCCGCCGGGGTGCGCTGCAAACTCGTGGGACTGACGTCGCTCGGCACGGGGGTTGAAAGACCCCTGATGTATGAGTCGCTGGCAATCCTGGTTCATCCCCGCCCTCGTCGCGCTTGCGGGGTGCGATGCGAGCCCCCGAACCGAAGACGTTGGCGTCGCCGACGTGCCCGCGGACCCACAACCCACAGACGCATCCTCCGACGCTTCGAACCCGCCGGATGACGACGAAGGCGGGTCCAGCGATGCAGGCTCGGAAAGCTCTGGTGGCGACGCGTTCGAGAGCTCAGGGGCGAGCTTCGATGTTCCGGAGCTTCCAGACCCGGTACCGCCAGGCGTTTGTGATGCGGTCGACCTTCTGTTCGTGATCGACAACTCCGGGTCCATGGCCGATGAGCAAGCCAACCTCATCGCGAGCGTCCCGGGGTTCATCGAGGGCATCTCTGATCGCTTGGGCGTGCACACCGACTATCACGTGGGCGTGGTCAGTACGGATGAGGCGGGCTTCAACGCCGCTGGATGCCAAGAAATGGGCGCCCTGGTCACGCGAACGCAGGGCGACCTCTCGAGCGAGAGTGACTGCGGACCCTATGTCGACGGAGCATCGTTCATGACGCCGCAAGACGACCTGGACAGCGCGTTCGCTTGCGCCGCGCAGCTGGGGATCGACGGCAACGGCATCGAGCGCCCCATGGACGCCCTCGACCGAGCGCTGCATCCGGCCGAAGGCGTGACCGCCTGCAACGATGGCTTCCTCCGCGACGACGCGCTGCTCGTCGTCGTGCTGATCACCGATGAAGAAGACGACTCCGATTCCCAAGGGGATCCAGTCTCTTGGTACGAGTCGGTTGTGGAGGCCAAGGGCGGTGACGAGGAGCGCGTGGTTGTGCTTTCGCTGGTGGGCCATCCCAAGCCAAACGACTGCATTCCAACGCAATGGACCGGGATGCAGGGGGCGGAGATTGCCACGCGGATTCTGCAGTTCACGAGCATCTTCCCCTATGGGTACGTCGGCGATATCTGCAGCGCCGACTATGCGCCGTTCTTCTCGGAGGCGACCGAGCACATCGACACGGTGTGCTCACTGCCCGCGGGGTAGTCAGGGAAGCATCGAGACGGAGACGGTCTGCGCGCCCAGGGGGCCGGCGGTCCAAGCGGCCACGAGCGTGCCCTCGGGGCCGATCGCGACGGTGGGCCCAATCGCGTCTCCCTCCTGTGGATCGCTGAGCTCGGCCGGGATGCTCCAGTGGACGGCGTTCGGTCCCCGTCGTCGCCCCATCACGCGCCACCGCCCGTCCGTCCCCCGTTCGGTCCAGACCAGCGCGACTTCGCCTTCGGGACCGACCGCCAGTCGAGGGTCTTGGGCGGGGCGCCCCGCGGTCGATAGAGGTCGCGTCCGGGGAACGTCCCACGCACCCGCGTCGTCTCGGTGGGCTGCATATACCCGGGTCGCACCCGGCGGCCCATCGAACCAGGTCACGTGGGCTTCCCGCGTTGGGGAGATGACGACGTCGATGCAGGTCGCGAACTCTCGCAGAGGTCCAAACGTGTCGTCGATGTCGGCCGGCGTCGTCCACTCCCGTTTGCTGCTGCGGCTGGCGACGTACAGCCCGACCGCGCCGGAGGTGTGTTCCTGGGACCACAAGACGAGGGCCTCACCGAACTCTCCGATGGCCACGACGGGGTTGCGGACCTCGTGGCTGGCCAGCGGCGGTCCTGGCGGAGACAGCCAGTCCTCGATGTCCGGCTTCGAGAAGTGCCCCTGCGGTCCGTCTCGCTCGCTGACGAACAGGCGCAGGCCGTCGCTGACGGGGTCTGCGTCCGTCGAGCCCGGTGGCGGCGTGGCTTGGTACCACGTGATGATCGCGTCGCCGTTGCTTGCGACGGCAAGCTGCGGTGCGTTCGAGAAGAACACCTGCGGAGATATGACATCGTTGGCGGCGTGGGGAAGGTTGAGGGGCCCGCCCGGTCCTCGGCGCGCGAGGGCGACGCTGTACCCGCCTTCTTGGCGCCACTGGTTCCACACCACGAGCCCTTCACCACGGGGCGTGAGCACGGGGCGAGGTTCGTACGCCTTGGGGAGCTTCGAAATCTGCTCGCCGACGTCGGGGCTCAGCCATTGTCCCGCTTCGTCTCGCCTCAAGAGGTGGACGGTGCTCTCGTCGTCGCCCGCGTCGTCGGTTCGATGTTGGGTCCAGCTGACCCAAGCTTCGAGCCCGTTTGTCGCGATGGTCGCCCTCGAACCGAATCCGTTGGAAGGGGACCCAAGGGAATGCAAGGACCAGCCCTCGGAGGTTTGCTCGGCGAGTGCCGACAGCGCTTGCGCCGGATCGGAATCCGCCCGTTTCCAGGTCACCAACGCGCGCCCCATGCCGTCGACCGACGCCTCGACATTGTCGGCGCCAGGCTCTGCGAGCGTATGGCGCTGCTCCGGTGGCCAAGGACGAGCGACGCAGGTTCCGTCCGGACCGGGCTCGAGAAAAACCGTGCAGCGGCGTTCTGCCTCGGCTTCGATGCACGCGGCGTCGTCACAACGCTCGGGCTCGGAGCATCCCGGCGTGGCGAGAAGCATGGGGAGCCAAACCCAGTTGGACAGTTGTGGTCGACGCACGGGAACCTACGGCGATACGAGCCGCTCCCCGCGGGTGAGCGAAGTGAGAAACACCCGCAGCGGCGCGCGGTCTTCTTCGGGCAGGGCAGCAAAGGCGTCTCGGGAGGTCTGTGCCTCCCCGCCGTGCAGCAGGATGGCGTCCTCGAGCGTTGGCGCGCGCCCGTCGTGTAAGTAGGGGCGCGTGCGGGCGATGCCCCACAGAGGCGGGGTGAGGAAAACATCCGCTGCAATCCCGGAGTCGTCGCGAGGCTCTGCGAGCGCCTCCCCCATCGCGTGGCGCTTGAGGTCGCTGTACAAGGGAACGCGGAGCTCTCCGGTGATCACGTCGGGCTGGAGTCGGGGTTGGGCACCGGAGTCCAGCAGGTCGATGGAGAGGTCGGGACCGGCTGTCCGGCTGACGAGGTTGTATCGAGTGTCCTCGATCTCGATCGAAGGCACATGGCAATCGGCGCAGCCCAGCGAGGCGAAGTCTTGCCGGCCCCGGGCGTAGAGCAGCAGGAGGTCCGACTCGGGCGGCGGCAGGTCGACCGGGACGTCCTGCATGGCGGCAAACATCGTCATCAACGCGATTTGTGCGTCGCTGAGTTCATCCTCGACACCGTCTTGGTCAGGATCTTCGGCCGGGCCATCGCCGACGCGGTCGGGTTCGTCGTTCGCGGCAAACCAGGTCGATTGCATGCCGTGGTGAACGTTGGAGGCGTCTTCGACGACGTCCCGCAGGTCCACAAACACACCCTTCCATCCGAATGGGCGCACGACGAGGTCCGAGTCGATGCCCTCCAGGTCGGTGTCGTTGACGGTGCCATCCCTGGAAATATCGAGGAAGCCGAAGCTGACCCCACGGACTTCGAGGTGTAGGCGAACTTCCTCGCCGCGCGACCGGGCGAAGGCCACGGCGTCGTCTCGGCGGAACTGAAGCTCGGCGGTCATCTCTTCGGCGAGGCGCTGCTTCCAGCCTGCGCCGAACAGCGCCGGAGGGTTGCGAACCAGGGCACTGGACTCTGTGTCTCCGTCGCCCCGGAAGAACGCGTTGTCGGCTGCGTCCCCCGCACCCGCGAGTCCGCCGCGCCAGTGGCAGGCCGAGCATCGACGCGCGTCAGGTCCACCGCGTTCCCCCAGGTGGAACCGGCTCATGGCGGGAAGGTCCGCACCACCGAAGCCCTGCGCCTCGGTGAAGTTCATCGTGAAGAGCTGGCCGCCCATGGAGAACCAGTCTTCGGGAGAGAAGCGGTCTTCGAGTTCCTGGTAGGTCGGACGAACGCTCCGAAACGCGAAGCCGGGATCGGCGGCATCCATGAAGCGCAGCTCCCGACGCCAGGCGTCTTGGCGTAGGGCCTGCAGTCCCTGCGCCGTGGAGGTATCGGGGCGGGTCGGCGAGAACACCGGGAACGACCGCGCCTCGCTGCTCTCCGGCAGGGCATCAGGGGGGACGTCGGTTCCACATCCGAGGGTGGCCGCGAGGAGAAGCAGGAGGCGCTTCACAGTGGTGCCCTCAGCTTTGGTGCTCGGCTGAGCGAGAGCAGGAAGATGTGCAGGTCGGATTGAGCCGAGTCGGACAGCGCCTCGAACCGGTCGGCGCTATCCTGCCCCTCTCCACCATGCGCCACGATCGCCTCGGGGATGGTCGCGGCACGGCCATCGTGGAGGTAGGGGGGGCTTTCAGCGAGCCCCCAAAGCGGTCGAGTCAGCCAGGTCTGCGCCCCGATGTTCGGGTGGTCGGTGTCGGTGTGGGCGTCTGCGAGCCCCGGTCCCATGTCGTGACGCTTGAGGTCGCTGAATAGCTTCACCTGTGGCGTGCCCTTGGGCTCTTCGCCGTCCCGGAGTAGCGCGACGACGA
The DNA here is from genome assembly GCA_964352485.1 of uncultured Nannocystaceae bacterium. Classification (GTDB taxonomy): domain Bacteria; phylum Myxococcota_A; class Polyangia; order Nannocystales; family Nannocystaceae; genus CAJXVA01. The sequence goes on from CAYGTG010000175.1 coordinate 7,738, forward strand.
AGGGGGCGGCGCCCGTGGTGTCGGGTGCTTCGGTCCACACGGTGCTGACCAGAGCCAGCGAACGCGTGTGGCAGTCGGCGCACCCGACCTCGTCAAAGAGTGCGTCCCCGTGCGCCCATCGGTCGCGCAACGCAGCGCTCGAGGGCGGGACGATGGTCGGAACCTCGAGCATCGCGAGGTAGACCGCGGTCGCCGTGAGGGAGCCTTCCTCGAGCTCCCACTGCACCCCGTCGCCATCTGGATCCCACCAATCGGGCCCGTCCCCGAGAAGCTCCGGCATCGGGCCGTCGCGATGGAGTTCCGTCAGGGGGCCGCTTTGAATTCCGAAGTGGACCCTTGCGGCGTCTTCGATGGCACGCCGTAGATCCGGAAACTGGCCCTTCCATCCGAAGGGTTTGATGACGAGGTCCGCATCGACGCCTTCGAGCTCGGACGCGTCCACGGAGCCGTTGGGCCGCGCCGTGAGGACACCGAAATCGACGCCTTTGGTCTCGAGGCGGATCGGCACTGCATTGCCACTCGATTGCGCCTGTTCGACGGCCGCGTCGCGAGCTCGCTGCAGGTCGAGACTCATCTCGCGTGCGAGCGCCTGGACCATCCCCAAGCCGAGGACCGGCGGGCTGTTGCGGATCACCGTCGAGCTCTGGCGAACTCCGTCTCCGAACAAGTAGGCGTTTTGTGTCGCCGCACCCGCGCCGTTGGGGCCGCCGACAGAGTGGCAGCCAGCGCAAGAGAACGTGTCGAGTCCCCCACGTGAGCCGTCGTGAACACGTCGTCCTTGAACCACAGACTGGACGTCGGCGTAGCCGTCTGCCGCTCGGAACTCGTGCCCGAATACGGCGTCGCCCAGCGCGAAGAGCTGGTCGGCGTCGTAGCGGTGCGTGTCGATGTCCTCCTGGAAGACGGTGCTGTGGCCAGAGTCCTCGCCCTTCTCTTTGGCTTCGCGGAACTCCTCGAATCGCTCGAGTGAGAGGAGGCCCAGTGCGTCACCGACGAGTCCCGCGAGCTGGGCGTCGGCGGGCGGAGCTCCACCGGGCCACGGCGTCGCGGCCGGGCTGTCCGCGGCTGTCGCAAGCACCGGCAGCGCCAGTAGGGGGGCACTGCCGAGCGACAGTCTCAGCCGTCGCAGACGTTGCAGCACGGGATCGCTCGGCTCAGGCCACCGCAGTCCAGGCCGGACGCGTCGGCGGGCCCGTTGGGCAGTGGGTCCGCGTCGAGCGTGAACGCGAGTTCGCCTGCGGCGACGGTCGCATACTCACCGTCGTTGACGTCGTTGGTGCCATAACGCCAGTCGTCACAGCGCGAGCGCGTGTCGGGCTGAATGAGCACGCCCCCGTACATGGTGGCCAACACTCGATGGACCCAGTAGGTTGTGCCGGCCGGGACTGCCGCGAAGTCTCCTTGAGCGGAGGCTTCTTCGAGCTGGGTGTATGTACACACGCCCTCGAACCCGCCGGCGATACAGGCCTGCGTACCCGACGTGAAGCCCGCTCCAAACCCGGGGTGCTCCCAGATCGGAGGCGAGGCGGGCACCATCCCCACGTAGATCGGCACGCCCGCGCAGGCGTCGACGGTTCCGGTGGTGCCTGAATCCGAGTCGCCGTCGGTGTCAGTGGCCGAGTCCGTGTCGCTGGTGGACTGGCAGTCCTGCGGACAGGGCGCTTGGTCGCCGTCCGGTCCGATGTCGCACTCGCCGGGATCTGCGAAGCCGTTGCCGCAGAGGTCAGGGGCGTTGCCGCTGGATCCTTGGCTGTCGCTGTCGCTCTCGGCGGTGTCGCCGGTCGATCCCTCAGCGCCGCCGGTCGCCGTGACGTCACCGCACTGGCATAGGCCGTAGGTTCCATCGGGAAGGCAGGTTTGGGTGCCGCTCGGAGACGTTGCAGGATCGCCCGCGCAGGGGCAGAAATTCACCTGGCCCGGGACACAGGAGCCGCCGCTTGCGTCCGCGTCGTTGTTGCAGCCCGCGCTGATGCCCAGCGCGAGGCCGGCGATTGCCAGGGTGCTCTTGAAGCCGTTTTGAAGTGTCGGAAAACCCATCTCATTCCCCCCTGCGATGCGTCGCGTGGTGCCTCATCGTTCCAGGGCTCGCGCCGTGAAGCAACCGTGATCGCGCTTGCAGTTCCTACCTCTACGACACCGACGGACATACAGATTTCCGGACCGCCGGACAAAAAGGTGCGGCGACGAAAGCGCCGAGTCCCCCGTTTGCGGGCTGGCGCGAAGCGAAGGCTCAGTCGAGCATCGGTAGGTCTGCGGGGCGCGCCTCGAGCCAGCCCTCACCATCGGGAGCGTCGGCCTCGATCCAAGCCTGAAGGATCGCGTACTCGTCCTCGTGCAGAGAGCCGTACTCGCCCTCGCCGCAGAAGTAGACCGGCGGCATGTTCTGCTCGTCGAGGGCGCGGATCCCGACCTCGACGTACATCGGCGCGCCCTCGAAGTTCGAGTGCATCTGCTCGAACGTGTAGAAGCGCGCGTTCCCGTAGTACAGCGGCGCGTCCGGCACGAAGGCCTCGAGGTCTGCCACGTGGCAGCTGCAGACCCGCTCGATCAGCGTGCCGATCTCCGCCGGGATCAGCGTGGCGTCGTCGCCGGCCTCGACCCACGACTCGGCACCCGGCGCGAGGACGTCGAGTGCGCACTCATCGATGGGCTCGCCCGTGGTGCCGTCGTTGGTGTCGCTCGTGGGGCCATCGAGGCATGACGCGTTGTAGCCCGAGACGCAGTCCGCATCGCACATCTCCACGATCGAGGCGGTCTGCGTCCAGCAGGTGCCGCCGGGGCCGTACTGCGAGGAGAGCTGTTCCTTTGCGGAGGCGTCGAGGCAGTCGAGCCAGCTCTGGCAGGCCAGGGTCTGCTCGAAGCTGTTCCCGGCGGTCGTCGACGGATCGACACCCGTCGTGGTGGGTATGACGCCGCTGGACGTCCCCGGATCGGTGTCTGTGTCGGTGTCGCCCGAGGACGAAGTCGGATCACAGCCGCTCACGAGCAACGCCACTGTGGCCCAACCAAACGCACGCATCCAGCCCGAGGGTACTTCAGTTGGCCGCGCCGTTGTGTTTGGATATCTGCGGAGCGGCGAAGGCCAGCCGATCCTTCATGACCGCGATGGCTTCGGGGTTTTGATCCACGAGCAAAAACCGCCGGTTGTTGCGCGC